>JASBZN010000042.1 GCA_029983435.1 Urinicoccus sp.
TTTTGTTCGCCGTCAAGACTTTTTTCTAAAGTTTTTATTAAATCGTCTAGGTCTTTGGTGTTTTGAATGTTGTAAGCAGCCTTGGCATGGTAGATGGCTTGCTTGGGATCTTCTCCTCCATAGAGATAGGCCAGGTTGTGGTGGATCGTATAGGGGTCAGACCCTTCTTGTAGAGCTAGCTCATAGTTTTCTATAGCTTCTTTCACCAATCCCAGTTGACTGTCTAGAAAGGCCAGCCGTTCATAGTAGAGTCCTTGTTTAGACTCTTTTAAGGCTTTTTTGTATTCTTCTTTACTCTCAAGCAAATTTCCTTGTCCAAGATAGATTGTCCCTAAAAAATAATGAATGTGATCAGGATTGGGGTATTGGGCAGAGACTTTTTCTAAATAGGTCTTTGCTCTTTCCAAGTCATTTACATTAAGATAGCTTTCTACTGCTTCCATGTTTGCGTAGTCTTCTAATTCTTCCATGGCCTGTCTCGCTTGGTTTTTCACTTCTTCTGGCAGGGGCTTTAAGAGAAGTTCTTTGGCATAGTATCTGGCTTTAATATAATGACCTATTCCAGCGTAAAGCCCGCTAATGTGGAGGTGGGCCTGGCCATAAAAGGGGGAAGTTTCTGGAATCTTTTCGTAGTTTTTTACCAGGTCAATAATGGCTCTTTCTAAATCATCGCCCCTTAGGTCGCTCTTTCTTACTTTCTCTTCCTTTAGATTAGTAAGAAAATATTTAACGTCTTCTTCGCGAATTTTTAAATCTTGTAAAATCTTTAAAAAGTCCATCTTATTTTCATCTTCCATAGAAGACTCCATAATCCGTATTAAAAGTTCCACATGATAGGGACTTTTTTTAAGGATTTCATCGTAGGATTTACTTTCAGCAAAGCTTGGATCTACAACAAAGCAAAGAACCATCCCAAAAAGAAATTCTACAAAGGGAATGGTTTCTTGCCAATTTTTCTCTTTTAAATTTTTCACCATGGAACTTTTAACTAGAGGTAGATCTTGACCCTTTTTGATGATACTTCCATTGACTCTTATGTCTTGGCTTATTGTTAAAAATACTAATTCATCTTTATAATCCATTGTTCCACTCCCTCATATAGGCTCTTTTTCTTGGGTTAGAATGAGCTAAAATTCGGTAAAGTTGCCCCCGGTAGAGAAGGTAAAAAAAGTGAAAAACTTGACATAAAATTAAGATTAGGGGCTCTTCTAAGATAAACTGACTAAAAAGCCGGGCTGGTCCAAAGACAAAATCCAGAGGGTTTGATCCTATGGTAATATAGGCCAAAATAGGGCTAGGGGCGAAGACCACTAGAATTAAGAGATAGGCGAAAAGGGGTAACAGCCAGTGAAGGACATTGCTTTTATAAAAAGTTAAAAGCTTGCCTAGCAGCTGGTTTGGCGATTCTTTATCCACATAAATCATTTCAATAAAGGGATTAAAGAAAATAAATAGGCCAATAAAAACGAATCCACTGGATAGGGCGGTTCCTATAAACATTTCTAGCAAGGAAAAAATAAAATACACAGTCCAGACATCGTTTAATATCATCCAACCACTGGACTTAAAAGTGTCCAGGCTTACAGGTCTTTCTTCTAATAAAAGAGACAAGATGCCCAAGTAAAAGGATAGGATAAAAATACTGATAATAAAACGAAGGACTCCAACGATTATGTTGTCATTGGCCAGGTAGTTTAAAGAAAAGACATAATTTAAGATGAAAAAAATCACCACAGGAAAGGCGAGACCCAAAAGATGGTCTAGGGGTCTTTTTTTTATGTTGGTCACAACTTTTACAAGGGACTCTTGATAAACTTGTAATAAATCAGTCATTTTTCAACTCCATTTCAAACATTTTTCTTTCTTTTGCCCGACAGTCCACAATGAGTAGCTGCTTGTTTATTTGATAAAATCGGACTTTTTTCATGAGCTCTTTTACATGGGGATCTTGAACTCCTAAAAGTTCTTGGACTTTAGGGTGGTGAAAGAGTTCATGAACCTTGGCTTTTTCTAGATAAACTTCTTGCCTGTGGGGAAAGAACTTAGGCAAGGGCCCGGAGTTATTTTCCACATAATCTTTTAGCAGACAGAGGAAGAAATCTTCTGGATCTTTTAGGCTTCTTTTCCCATAGTCTCCTAAAATTTTATAGAGTTCTTTCCTTTGGTGTTGATTTTGATGGAAGTTGTTTTCCTTATAGTACTTGGAAAATTCATAAAAATAGTCAAAGGGCTCTTGGCCCCATTTTTCCATCAAGTAGGCATTGGCCCGTTTAAAATAACCCTCATTGTGAAACTTATCTACCAGGTCTTCAAAAACTTTGAGCTGGCGAATCTCCATGGCTGTTAGCCAGGGTGTCTGTAAAATTTCATAGGGAGGATTGTCACTATAAATAAGCCCATAATCCAAGGCTTTTTCCTTTAACAAGGATCCCTTTAAAACTTTTAAAAAGCCTACTTGAATCTTATGGGCTTTTAAGTGATAGGTGTCGTTAAAGCTCTTTTTAAATTCTGCCATTCCCTCATAGGGTAGACCAATAATTAAATCCACATGCTGATGGGTCTTGCCGCCAGCATAGATTTTTTGAATCATACTCTGAACTCTTTCCCACTTCATGGACCGGCCAATGGCCTGAAGGGTTTTTTCACAAGTGGATTGGATTCCCATTTCCAGTTGAAAAAGCCCCTTGGGACTTTGACAAAAGTAATCCACCATCTTGTCCGTCATTAAGTCTGCCGTTACTTCAAAATGGAAGTTGAAATTTTCCAAGTTCAGTTTTTGTATAAAGTCCATTAATTCAAAGGCCCGGGTTTCACTGGTGTTAAAGGTTCGGTCAATAAATTTAATTTGCACAGCTCCATAGGACAGGAGCCTTTTTATTTGATTATAAATTCGGTCCATATCTACAAACCGCACTGGCCCCAAAACAGAAGAAAGACAAAAAGCACAGTGGAAGGGACACCCTCTAGAAGACTCCAAGTAGGCAATCTTGTTGGTTAGGTCTTCTTTTTCTAGATAGGGGTCTGACAGGTCTTTCAGGTCCAAAGCTGGAGCCATGGAGTTTTTTATAATTTCTTCCTTTTTTCGGTAAACCAAGTTAGGAACTTCCCCTAGGTCTTGGCCTTCTACCAAAGCTTTTTGGTAAGCAGGCCAGGCCCTTTCTCCCTCTCCTCTAAGAACCTCATCAACGGCAGGATTTTTCTGTAAAAAATCTTCCGTTTCATAGGAAACTTCTGGCCCTCCAAAGACAACCCTCGCTTGAGGACGGACCTTTTTTAGGTCTTTTGCCAAAGCCAGGGCTTCTTTGATATTCCAAATATAGGTAGAAAAACCATAGACGTCGGCTTCCGCTTCTAATAAGGTCCCAAAAATTCCATCCAGGGGCTGGTTAATCGTAAATTCCATTTTTTCCACTGGATAAATAGATGCCTGCTTCAAGTAGCGAATAGCTAAATTAGTGTGAATGTACTTACTGTTGATTCCAACTAAAACAAACTTCATTACATTTTTTCCGGTGCTTGAATCCCTAATAAACCGAGACCTTGGGCTAAGACAACCTTGATTCCATAGGACAAGAGAAGTCTCGCTTTTTTCACTTCTGTATCTTCTGTGTTGATTTGGTTGTGGGTGTAATATTTATTAAAAGTCTTGGCCAAATCTGTGATATAACGAGTAATAAAGTAGGGTTCGTGCTTTTCATGGGCGTCAATTACCACATCAGAAAAACGAGAAAGCTTCATTAGAAGTTCTTGTTCTTCTGGCAAGCTCAAGGCCTTTTCGTCTACAGAATCGTCGACTTTAAAGTCCCCTTTCTTTAATAGGGAACAGATTCGGGCGTGCGTGTATTGGACATAAGGGCCAGTTTCTCCTTCAAAACTTAAAGTTTGATCCCAGTCAAAGACATAGTCTTTAATCCGTTGGTTAAAGAGTTCTTGAAATTTAATGGCGCCAATACCCACTTCTTGGGCTAATTTTTCCCGGTCTTCGATTTTTTGTCCCCGATCTTCTTCTCTTTCTTTTAAGATGTCGTCTACCTTTTGAATCGCCTTATTTAAAACATCTTCCAGGTAAACGACTTTTCCCTTTCGAGTGGACATGGTTCCTTCTTTTAAAGACACCATTCCAAAAGCGACGTGAACCATATCTTCTTCCCAATCGTAGCCCATTTTCTTTAAAATAGCTTTTAATTGTTGGAAGTGAAGGCTTTGTTGACTCCCTACAACATAGATGCTCTTATAGAAATCAAATTCCTTCTTCCGATAAAGGGCTGTAGCCATGTCTCTTGTTAAATAAATGGAGGATCCATCTTTTTTTATGATAATCGCTGGAGGAAGCTCATCGCCAAAATCGACAATTCTGGCTCCTTGAGAATCCGTTAAGACTCCTTTTTCTTCCATTAAATCTACCGTGTCTTTTAACATGGGTGAATAAAAAGATTCTCCTGTATAGTAGTCGAAGTGAATATCTAAAAGATTATATACCCGTTGGAACTCTTCTAAGCTGACTTCCCTAAACCACTCCCAAAGTTCTACCGCTTTGGGGTCCTTATTTTCTAGCTTAACAAACCAATTTCTGGCATTGTCTAAAAGTTCTGGATTTTCCTTGGCTTCTTCATTGATGCGGACATAGAGTTTTACAAGCTCAGGAATGGGGTTTTTTTCAATAACGTCTCGGTCTCCCCATCGTAAATACGCTTCAATCATCATACCAAATTGAGTTCCATAGTCCCCTAAATGGTTAATGGCTACTGTTTTATAGCCTAAAAAGTCTGAAATCCGCTTTAAGGAATCACCTATTACTGTGGTCCGAATATGACCGATATGGAAGGGCTTGGCAATATTAGGAGAAGAATATTCTAAAACAATGGTTTTATTTTCTCCGTAGTTTATTTTACCAAAGGTGTCTTTCTTTTCTTGAAGGTCTTGGAAGATATCTTTGGTAAAGGCCTCTTTATTAATAAAAAAGTTTAAATAGGCTCCCTTGGTTTCCACTTTGTCAAAAAGCGGATTGTTAATTTTTTCTGCCATCTCTTGGGCGATGATGGCCGGGTTTTTCCGATAGGTCTTGGCAAGGGAAAAACACGGAAAGGCAAAGTCCCCTAAATCAGAACTTGGGGGTATTTCAACTAATTGGTCAATTTCTTCCAAACCTAGGTCTGGACATTGGTCGTTAATTACCTCAACGACCTCATTACGATAATTATGCAAGGTATCCTCCTTTATTTTAAATAAGCGATGGTGACTCCATAGCCACCTTCATTCATCTTGGCATCTTCTATTTTTTTTACGGGTTGGTAGTGACTTAAATAGTTTCTCACTTTTCTCGCAAGGCGCCAGTCCCTTTTCCATGAATAATCCGAACGGAAGTTAAACCGGACAAGTAGGCATCGTCAATATATTTTTCCAGTTGCCCTTTCGCCTCTTCAAAGGTCTTGCCTCTTAAATCCAATTCTGTCTTCACGCTTTTAGACTTTCTGGAAATCATAGACTTGGTCTGTACCTTGCCCTGACTTTCCTGGTCACTTTCTGCGTAAGTGAGAGAATTCATCGGTAGGGACATTTTTAAAATTCCCAGCTGAACAAGAACCTTTCCCTGCTTGTCTGGCAGCTCCAAAACCTCTCCCTTTTGTTGGAGACTCTTGGAATAAACAGTATCTCCTACCTTGACGTCTTCAATGGGACGAGCCACCTTTTCTAGCACAATTCCCTTGGAGTTCTTTTTATTTAGGCCCCGTAGGTTTTCTCCTAAGTAATTCCGAGTTTGTTGGAGTCTCTTTTCTTCATTTGAATCCATAGCATCCCGAATATCTTTAAGCTCTAATAGGGCTAAGTCTGCCTGTTCTTTGGCTTCTTGTAAAATCTTTTCCGCCTTGTCTTTAGCTTCTTCCAGGAGTCGGTCCCTTTGTCTTTCTGTCTTTTCCACTTCTCGGTTTAAACGTCTTTTTAGTTTTTCAATCTCTAGACGATTTTCTTCTTCTTCTAGATTTTTCCGACTCAGGTCTTGTCTTTCTCTTTCCAAACCCTCTAGCACATCTTCAAACTTCAATGAATCGGAATGAATAAAGGACTTGGCCTTTTCAATGTAGGATTCTTCCAAACCCAACCGTCGAGAAATTTCAAAGGCATTGGACTTACCTGGTGTTCCAATCTGTAATCGGTAGGTCGGGCTCAAGGTCTCTAGGTCAAATTCCATTCCAGCATTGGCCACGCCTTCTGTCTCTAGGGCATAAATTTTCAGTTGATTGTAGTGGGTTGTGGCCATGGTCAAGACTTTTTTCTCCCGCATCTTTTCCACAATGGCCATAGCCAGAGCTGCCCCTTCTGTAGGGTCTGTCCCTGCTCCCAACTCATCAAAAAGAACCAAATCTTCCTCTGTCACCTTATCTAAAATATCCACAATATTTACCATGTGGGAAGAAAAAGTAGACAGACTTTGCTCGATGCTTTGTTCATCTCCTATGTCTGCGTAAACCTCTTTCACCATGGGAATCAGGGTGTTGTTGCCAGCCGGAATAAAAAGTCCCGATTGGGCCATGGCTATTAATAGGCCCACCGTTTTTAAACTAACCGTCTTCCCGCCAGTGTTGGGCCCTGTAATAATAAGGGAGGTAAAGTCCCGACCTAGGTTAAGGTCAATGGGAACCACTTTTCTCGGGTCCAAAAGTGGGTGGCGTCCCTGGTCAATAATCAGTTCCTTTTTATCGGTAATCTCTGGTCGTTGGGCTTTTTGGTCCAAAGCCAAACGACCCTTGGCAAAGATAAAGTCCAGCTCCACCATCACATAGTTGTTTTGTTCCAGGGCCGGAAGGTTTTCTGCTAGTTCTTGAGACAAGTCTTCCAAAATCCGCTGAATTTCTTGTCTTTCCTTGTTTTCTAACTCCCGCAACTGGTTATTTAGCTCTACCACAGCCATGGGCTCAATAAAAACTGTAGCCCCACTGGCAGAGGTGTCGTGAACCAAGCCCTTAATGGAAGATTTATTTTCCTGCTTAACAGGGATAACATAACGGCCAGCCCGCATGGTAACTAAGTTATCTTGAAGGTATTTTTGTGCATCTCCTGTGACAAAAGAATTTAACTTTCTCCGCACATCTTCCTTTTTTTGAACCATAGACTGACGAATTTTATAAAGAGCTGGGCTCGCTCGATCGGCTAGTTCCTGGTCCGATTCAAAAGCCTCTTCAATTCTTTGAGACAGAGCCCGCATGGGTGTAAGTTTTTTTATAAGATTTTCAATCCCAGCAGGTGGAACTTCTTCTGAAAAGTAGTCCCTTAAGTATTGAACACCTCTTAAGCTATCTCCTAAATAGACAATTTGTTCAATGGTCAAGGTTCCACCTAGAGCCAGCCGCTTAAACTCTCTTTCGTGGTTCCGAATCCCCACCAGAGGAGGTCTGGACCTTTTGGTTAAGACTTCCAGAGCTTCCTGTGTTTCTTCTAAGCCCTTTTGGATTTTTACCTCTCGGTTCGAAGGAGCAATTTCCATGACTCGTTTTTTTCCTGGCTCCGAGCTGGCAAAGTCGGCCAGTTTTTCTTTAATTTTCTGAAATTCCAAGATTTTTAAAACACGTTGATTCATGAAGGATCCTTTCTCAAAATTCCTCGTTGATAGTGGCCATAAGTCCAACCCTTGTACGTATCTTTTAAAAGATTTTTACAATCTTTTCCTCGGTCAAATAAACTTTCTAAAATCGGCTCTAGAGGCTCATTAGGAAATTGCCCCTCCACCCTTAGGCCAATATTATTTTTTTCGTAGTTTTTCTCTTTATCTCCCAGATAAAGAGGGAGACTGTTATAGATTCTAGTAATAAATCCTTGCCGGCGGAAGAGGAATTTTACCCCCTTTTCATCTTCTAGAAAACACACATCTCCCAAAGGACAACCAGCACAATGATAGGGGTCTTGGCAATTTTTTACTAGGGAATTTGGACAGTGGTCCATTATCATTCCTGTTAAAAATCCATAATAAAGGGTAGATAAGTCGCCACCGCAAGCGTCTACCATGTCTCTTGCCTGCCAATAAGTTGCTTCATAGGAAATCTCTATGGAGTCGGCGCCTAGGTCCCTTAGCATGGAAATGCTTTGTTGGTTAAAGGCTCCTGTTCCCATACCGGCGTGGGTTTTTTAATGC
>JASBZN010000043.1 GCA_029983435.1 Urinicoccus sp.
CTTTGCCCCTTTACAGAACAGGTATATCCCTTAAAAGAAGGAAGCATCCAGCTGTTTTACCTCTATGTCGATAAGTCCAACCGCTTGGCCCTAACGACAAAAATTAAAGACCACCTCCAAGGGAATAAAAACTTCCATCCTGGCGACCAAGTAAAAGGTGTCGTCTACCACCATAAAAAAAATCTAGGTTACCTAGTTGCAATAGACTACCAATACGATGGCTTAATTCCTGAAAAAGAAGCCAGCGAAATCTACATTGTAGGAGAAGAAGTTCAAGGACGAGTGATTTTTACCCATGAAGATGGCAAAGTTACCATTACAACCAAAGCTTCTGTTTCCAATCGTTTAGAAAAAGATGCCCAAACCCTGTTAACCATCCTAAAGAGAAACAAGGGAGTTTTAGCTATTGGAGATAAGTCCTCACCAGAAAAAATTTATGATCAAACAAAACTATCCAAAAAAGCCTTCAAAAGAGCAGCAGGCCGTCTCTATAAAAATCGCATTGTGGTGATTGAAGACTATTCCATCCGCCTAGTCAAGTAAGGAGTAGCCATGGAAGAAAAATTACTTGGGCAAGTAGAAAATATGACCCATGACGGACAAGGGGTGGTAAAAGTTCATCGCTTTCCAATCTTTGTTCCAGGAGCCTTGCCAGGAGAAAACATCTTCTACAAAATTGTCCAAAAAGGAAAAAAATTTGCCAGAGGTCAGCTTCTTGAAATTTTGGAAAAAAGTCCCCAAAGGCAAGAAGCAAAAGACCCAACATTAATGGCCATTATGCCTCTGCAAATCCTATCCTATCCAGAGCAAGTGGCCTTTAAAGAAAACCTGGTTAAACAGGCCTTCCAACGCATTGGCGTCTTTGAAAATTTAAGGATTCAACCAATGAAAACCATGGACCATCCATGGTTTTATCGTAATAAGCTAACCCTAGCGGTAAAAAATATCCAAGGGCAAATAGAATTTGGAATCTATAAGCGCAAAAGTCATACCTTTATCCCGGTAAATCAAACCTACCTAGGGGAAAAACCCCTAGAAGAAGCAATGTTTAAAGTGAGAGACCTCCTGCGCAAAGAAGAAATTTTTAACCACGATTCCCAAGATGAACAAGGAAATCTCCACCACATTGTTGTGAAAAGAGGCCATTATACAGGACAGGTTATGGTTATCTTTGTTACGAAAACAAAAAAAACCCTAGGGAATTCAAGTCTTTATAAAGCTTTGAAAAGAGAAATTCCAGATCTCGTGTCCATCGCCCAAAATATTCAGGAAAAAGACCATCAGGAAATTTTAGGAAAGAAAACAAAAATCCTCTGGGGAGAAAAATACCTTCAAGATAAACTCCTAGATCTTAACTTTTACCAAAGTCCCCAATCCTTTTATCAAGTCAATACGACCCAAGCAGAAGCCCTTTATCAAGTAGCCCTGGACTATGGAAACCTAAAGGGGACAGAAACCGTTCTAGATGCCTATTGCGGACTTGGAACCATTAGCCTTCATTTGGCACAAAAAGCCAAAAAAGTCTATGCCATGGATCTTGTCCAAGAAGCCATTCTAGGAGCAAAGGAAAACCAAAAGCTTAACCAAATCCCCAATGCCCACTTTGAAGCGGGAAGAGCAGAAGACATCTTGCCTAAATGGCAAAAACAAGGAATCCACTTCGATTTAGCCGTCGTGGACCCACCAAGAAAAGGCCTGGACCCTAAATTTATCCAGAGTTTAGAAAAAATTGGACCCACAAAAATCGTCTACGTCTCCTGCAACCCCGCTACCCTAGCTAGAGACTGTAAACTTTTTGCAGAAAAAGGATATAGACTAGACAAAGTCCAACCTGTGGATTTATTTTGCCAAACACCTGAGGTGGAGAATGTCGTATTGATGACGAGAAAATAAGATTATGGTATAAAAGTGTTGAAATTAGTAGCTTTTAGGATTCTTGGAGGTCTTTGTATGAATTTTGAAAGAATTGTAATTAGTTTACTACCAATAGTAGGATTGTTTTTGTCTTTTTTTTATAAATATAAGGCAAATGGAAATATCAGTAAGCATAGTGGATTTAGAACAGCATTAAGTATGAAGTCAAAAGAAAACTGGAAGTATGCACATAAGTATGCAGCTAAACTTTTGAGAATATATGCTATATTTTTTATATTATTAAATATTATTATAATATTTAGTAATAGTCTAAATAATACAAGGATGACAATCATAGTTGTATTGCAAATGCTATTTTACTTCATCATTGGATATAGAGTTAATAAGGCTTTAGTGAAAAAAGGAAATGGTTAAAATCTATTAAAAATTTAAAGAAGGTAAATTTATACATATTGAAAATAAAAAGCAAACCAGTAATACAAGCTGATGGTATTGAGCCTAGGGGTGTGTAGTATTAATTTTTATAGCGTTGGCTGTTAATACTAATTTTAACGTTAATGCTAATGTAATTATAATGATTAATGCTAATGTAATAGCGAAGGCAAGAGGTGGTTTTAATTACAAATTAACTTCTAATAGAAAAATTATAGTTTATGATGAAGAGGTTAAAGTAATATTTAAATCTTCAGTTGAAGTTGAAATAGAAAACTGACAAGAATAAAAAGTAAATATATAATAGAACCAACAGCACCAGACACGCCTCTTAACAATGCGAACCATGTCGGGGTTTGTGAATTCAAAAAATAGTCTCACAACACGTGATAAGGGCTTGTTCTATTCAGATTTCGAGGGGGGTTTATGTTTAAATCAAAAAACAACAATAATATGAAAAAATTTTTCATATTATTGTTTATTATTTTATTCTCTATAATGCTATTTAATAATTTTTCCACTAATATATATTTACAGGAATTTGAATATACATATGGCTTCATTCGTGATGCATACAGTGGTTTTTATATTTTAGGTAATGAAAATTGGCTGAGGAATAAAAATAGATATAAGAAAATGATAAAATCATGCCGCAATGACACAGATTATATGAATGAGATGAATCTAATATTAAAAGAAATAGGCGATGGACATGTAAATGTAGTTAATCGAGACTCGATTATCAATCGAATACTGGGCATTTTACCTCATGGTTTTAAAAAAGCTGATTGGGATGAATGGATTAAGGAAGATCCATTTTCAGAGAAAGTGCTAAAAGATTATCATATTTCTTACACTGATGTAAGAGAGGCTTCCCTTGATTCGCCGCTTAAATATCAGGATGTGCATAACTTAGAGGCAAGAAAAATTATAGATGGGAAAGTTGGCTATATCAAAATAAATAGCATGTTAGAGCCAAATTCATCGGATATAAATTTTAGAAATGATGAATTAAGAATGAAAAATTTTCTTGATGATGGATATGAGACAATCATTATTGATTTAAGATCGAACGCTGGTGGAAATGCATTTTATTGGTTAGATTTTCTATTACCCTACCTAGGTATCCGAGAAGGAACTTCATTAAATTGGATCAGCTTTTGGACGGATAGAGCTAGTAAGGTACCATCGTCATATCCTTTATATGACGATAGTATTAAAATTTATGAATTAGATAATTCAAAAAAAGAAATGATTTATAAAGAGTTCCCAGACTTAAGAAGCAGTAAATTAGATAAAACAATATTCAATCACTTTAATCATTATTCGAGACATAGCTTTGTTATAACTCATAAAGAAAATACATATTTCAACCAAAGAGCATATAACTTGTATTTTCTTACTGGGCCAAAAACTGGCAGTGCTTCAGACGCGCTCATTAAGTTTGTGAAAGTCAATCAGTTAGGAAAAATAGTAGGTGAACGAACAAAAGGAGATCCAGTTCCATATAATCCTACTATTCAAATGCCATATACAGGTATGCAAGTTAGTGCTCCCTTAACGCTATCATTGCCCAAAGGTATGCCCATAGAAGAGTTCTATTACACGGATCCAGATATTTTTGCAAGTGATGAAGTAAAGGCAAATAGACGGTTGTCAGATGGGTTTATTTTTAAATTTGATGATGCTTTAATAAAAGTATTAAAAAATGAGGGTTATTGGGATTATTGGCCGAACAGTTTTTAATGAAGTGCTAAGTTATAGAGGAATGATTTTTAACAATATAAAATAGAAGATGATAGATTAAAAGATGTATTTATAAAATAAACATTAAGTACGATAGATAGCAAAGGATTAAGGAAATAGAGGAGGAAAGCAGCAAAATATATTAAAGTTTAGAAGAGCTAGCGCCTACAAAAGTAGGCGCTATTTTTGTGCGCAAATTGTGAGCTAGTAGTCTTAAATTTTAAGGTATTGAGTCGAAGCAAGAGACAAGCTAAGAAGAGAAGATTTATTCAATATAGGAAATAGTAAAATAAAAAGACTTAAAGAAGTGCTTGTTGGAACGGTAAATAGAAAGATTGAAGGCAAAGACTGGCCCTGTTTTTTGCCCTGTCTTTTCTAAGAATTTACAAGCCAGTAATCTTAGCTTTACATAAGAAAGTTGTTTCCATGATACAATAATAAAAAATACATGCTGATGAATTTAAGACATTTTCATAAAAAGGGAAAAATGAATATCAACTTTCCTATATCAATATGAATGGGGTTATATATTTACCAATGGATAGATAATGCTAGCAGGAGATGGAGGCTGAATATCGAAAAGAAAGCTTTTAAAACCTGAAATCATTAAAATGGATGAAAAGGAGAAAGACTATGTATCGTCTATACCAAAAAAATGAAATTTACTTTGCCCTGGCCTGGATTATTATTTATTGCCTAGTGTCTATTCCTATTCGAGGGGAGCTAGGGGATGAGAGCCTTTTGATGGTGCTGGGGCTTGCCTTGATTGCTGGAGTAATGACGGCTTTTATAAAAAAATATCATTTGGAAGAAAAATACGGTCTGAATAAGTATCCGAAAAACACCCGGAGGTATTTGTACTTTATCCCAGTTTGGATTCTTACAACAGGGAACGTATGGGGAGGATTTAAACTTTCTTACACTGGTCTTGCTCAGGTTTGGGCAGTTTTATCCATGTTGTTAGTTGGCTATATTGAGGAAGTAATTTTTCGGGGATTTCTCTTTAAGGGGATGTTGGAAAAAGATGGTCCCCAAAAATCGATTATTATTGTCTCTCTTACCTTTGGGATGGGGCATTTTGTCAACCTACTGGCTGGGCAAGCAAGTTTACAAACAATCACCCAGGTATTTTTTGCCATTGCTTGGGGGTTTATGTTAACAAGTATTTTATATAAAAGTAAAAGTCTGTTTCCCTGTATTTTTGCCCATGGAATGATTGATGCTTTTTCCAAGTTTGGCCGCGAAAGCGGAACCCTTGAATGGGTTTATATCATCGCTACTATACTAGTTGCTGTCGTCTATTGCCCTTACTTATTAAAGCTTAAAGACGAAAAGAAAATACCTCAGAATGAATCCTTCTTTAAATAAAGATCTAGAGAGACCCTTGAAAGAGAAAGCAAGGATTTGTTAAGCTGAAAGGGGACTTGTTTTATTTAGAAGAAATAAAGGAGGTATTTTTGGAATTATTTGGAGAAAAGAAAAGCCCAGAAGAAAAACAAAGGGAAAAATTACAGAAATTTATTGAACGATAGCAATTGCAAGAAATAGATGAAGAGGATCAATTTGAACTCTATCAAGCAGCACAGTCTGCAAAGGTCAGTTATCTATCTGCCTTGGTGGAACAAAATTTTATCATGATAAAACAGTTAAATCGGTTGAATAAAAATATTCAAGAGCTCATGAATAAATAAAAACATGCTAGCGCCTACAAAAATAGGTGCTCTTTTTATGCCAATGAAAGGGAAAAAGCTAGCAGCAAATTTAGACATCTAGGAAGGAAATAAGAAATCGATTTTAATTGTGGAAATAATAAAATTGGGTATCTATTTAGTGGTATAATTGAAAAAAGGAGTCGAATATGAATAAAACAATATTGGTTAGAACCATAAAGACAGCATTGGCTGCTCTTTTGGCAATACTTATATCCCAAGAACTTTCCTTAGAGTTTGCGGCAGCGGCAGGAATCATTGCCATATTAAACATATTTGATACGAGAAAGGCTACAGTAGAGGGTGGGTTAAAGCGAACCCTATCAGCAGTTATAGCCCTTGTGATAGGGGGCCTACTCTTTGAAAGTTTTGGTTATAGTACCTGGGTTTTTGGTCTGTATTTACTGATATTTGTTCCAGTATCCTTTCTTTTGAAAGTGGAATTGGGACTAGGCCCATCCAGCGTCATTGTAACCCACCTACTTGCTTTTGGGGAAATAAATTCAGCTATTATTTTAAATGAAATGGCTCTTGTATTTATAGGAACAGCCCTTGCCATGCTGACAAATTTCTATGCTCCAAATAGCCAAGATGAACTAAAGAAATTAATCGAAAGCATTGACCAAGATATGAAGTTTGTACTAAACCTGTTTGGTACATCCCTAGTAGCAAACCTTGATGTGAAAGTCTATGACGATAAGATTCAGGAATTGGAAGAAGATATAAAAAAGGCAATTGACCTTGCAGTAATTGAAAATGAAAATTTAATTGAAAAGAGTAGGAGTTTTCTGTATGATCTTCACCTACGGGAGAGGGAAGTTGACCTATTGCAAGACATGTATCACGACTTAAAAACAATTCCTCCAGAATATTCTGATGGGAAATATATTTCAGATCTTTTACGAATGGCTTCTGAAAATTTAACAGAAAAAGACAATATTTTAAAAGTAAAGGAAAGAATAAATTACTTAAAAGACCACTTCTACATGCTGAAACTTCCAGACAGTCACGAAGAGTTTGCTATCCGTTCTGCAATTTTTCAAGTATTTAGAAGTTTAGACCAATTTATTGATATTAGTAGCTATATTAATAATAAGTCAAGCTAATAGGTTAAGTAGTTATGGGGAGCTTGCAATTTTAAACTGGATAAAGGAAACCTCATAGTCAAATAATAAAAACTATTTACAAAAAATCACGAATATGGTACTATAAATGTAACATAATTAGTACTAAAAATGTAACAAGGAAGAAAAGATGGAAGTAGAAATTGACAACAAAATTCGCGAATTTAGAAAAGAAAAAAATCTTTCCCAGCAAAAACTGGCTAAACTAGTTGGGCTCAAGAGGAGATCTATTATGGCCTATGAAAATAATACCATTAGTCCCACTCTTGAAACGGCCTATAAAATAGCAAAAGTTTTGGAAAAAGATTTTACGGAGGTTTTTATTTTTAAATAGGAGGTAAAATGGGTTTACTATTTAATAGCAAAGAAGATGTAAAAAAAGATGTGGAAGCAAGGTTTGGACAAGGTAAAAATTTTCTCCTAGCAATCAAACACAATGGTCCTCTTAAATCAGGAATCGAATTGTTGGTTAGTAATGTACTTTATACTTATGACAACAACAGGACCTTTATCTTGGTTTTTGATGCCAAGGGGATTTACGAAAAGGAAATATCCAATTCAAATAAAACTAATTTTTATTTGATGCCAGAAAGTGAAATACAAAATTTCCAAATAGATAAAAAACCTAATAAAGCCTATATCCACTTTGAACATCTAGGCAAGAAGGTTTCCTATGAAATTCCTTTTAAGGGCAAAATTTTTAAAAAGAACGAAAAAAATTTTCTCCAAGTTCAAAAAGATATAGACAAGTTCTTTCATTTTAACTAAGTGAAAAGACTGACCTAGAAGAATTAAACGTTCAACAAGACCTTTCTTTTGGTTTTTGCTGCCAAGGAAAATATGTTATAATGGGTTTACTTCCTGCAGAGGCAGGGGTGATCCTAATTTTTAAAAAGTAAAAATGAATGGATTCAATGATTCCCGCAAGGCGGGGGAAAGTCAAGTAAAATTTACTTGACTTTTTTTATTTTAGTGATAGAATGAAACCAACATCAGAAATATACATTTTATAAATTGTTTTGAAATTTTAAAATAGCTTATTTAAGTCCTTGGCATCACAGTGAATGAAGAGCTACATAGGAGTTGTCTTAATAAGTTTTGGAAGGAATGCATGAATAA
>JASBZN010000044.1 GCA_029983435.1 Urinicoccus sp.
GTTTTGTCGATATAAAAAATTTTATGATTCCCATTGCCTTGGCAGTGATTTTAGGGGGACTTCTTATGAAGATGGGGTCCACTCAAGGGCATATTTTTACAAAAGAGGCCATGTTTATTACGGCAACTTGCTGGATTCTTTTTTCCATTATCGGGTCAATTCCCCTCTATCTTACACCTAGTAACTTTCCGACTATGATCGATGCCTTTTTTGAAACAGCCAGTGGCTTTACAACTTGCGGGGCATCCGTTGCGAAAAACGTGGAACTTTTGCCACATTCTATCCTATTTTGGCGGTCCTTTACTCACTTTATTGGAGGGATGGGGATTCTAGTTTTTACCTTGGCCATCCTTCCCAAGACCAATAAGGAATCATCCACCTTGATGCAGGCGGAAGTTCCAGGGCCGATTTTTGGTAAAATCACTCCTAAACTTTCCCAAACAGCCAGAACTCTTTATTTAATTTATATAGCCCTAACCATTATTACGATAATCTTCTTACTCTTTGGTGGGATGGACCTCTTTGATGCAGTGATTCATGCCATGGGAACAGCAGGAACGGGAGGGTTTTCTAATAAGGCGGCATCTATTGGCTATTATGATTCCCGCTATATTGAAATTGTCCTATCTATTGCCATGTTTGCTTTTGGTATTAACTTTAATATTTTTTACTTTGCAATCTTTCGTTCTTTTAAGAATGCCTTTAAAAGTGAGGAACTTTATTGGTATTTGGGCATAGTAGGAGTAACTGCCCTGTTAATCGCCTTTAATATTCGAAACATGTATCAAGATGGGGTTTATACTGGGGTCTCTTCCTTATTTGCAGTGTCTTCTATCATCACAACAACAGGCTTTGTTTCGGCTGATTTTGGGAAATGGCCGCTTTTTTCTAGGAACCTCCTACTCTTTTTGATGTTTATAGGGGGATCTGCTGGATCCACTGCTGGAGGGATTAAGGTATCTAGAATTGTCGTCCTCTTTAAGTCAGGAGCCAATCAAATTAGAAAGGCCTTAAACCCTTTAAGAGTTACTGTCAATAAGATGGACGGGAAAAGAGTAGACCAAGATGTAGAGGAATCTATTAACCGCTACATTTTAGTTTATCTTTTATTTTTCATTGTCTTTATGCTTATCGTAACTTTGGATACAAACAATTTTGAAGCGGCTTTTTCAACAGTAGCAACAACTTACAACAATGTGGGACCGGCTTTAGTAGAATTTGGACCCATAGAAAACTTCCAAAGTTTGAGTGATTTCACGAAAGTAGTTCTAACGATTGCCATGCTCTTTGGGAGGCTGGAGCTCTATCCCATGATTGTTTTATTTGCTCCAGGAACCTACAAAAATATTAAAAGATAAGAGGGGAGTTCAAAGAGGAATTTCCAACGCCTCTTTCTTTTTGTGGTATAATAAAAAAGATTATTAAAGTATTTTAAGGAGGAAGTATGGCTTGGTTTAATGTACTTATTTTAGGTATTGTAGAAGGAATTACAGAATTTTTACCTATTAGTAGTACAGGACATTTGATTTTATTTCATCGTTGGTTTCAGTTGGAACCAGAAAGTTTTCAAAATGCCTTTGATGTTTGTATTCAACTAGGAGCAATCCTGGCAGTAGTTGTTTTATATTTTAGAAAATTAAATCCTTTTGGCGGAATAGATGATGAGGGGAAAACAATGACCCCGAAAAAGAGACGAAAGATTTTAGAACTTTGGGGGAAAGTCCTGGTTGCTCTTTTACCAGCAGTAGTTTTGGGCTTGTTATTTGATGATTTGATTGATGAGTACCTCTTTTCTACCAAGGTTGTAGCCATTACCCTAGTTGTTTGGGGGATTGTTATTATCCTTATGGAAAAACAACACCGGCAAGTTCGCTTTGATAACTTAAACCAAGTTCCCTATAAGACAGCCTTGGGAATTGGGTTTTTCCAATGTCTGGCTATGATTCCAGGAACAAGTCGGTCAGCAGCCACTATTATTGGAGCCATGTTTCTAGGTTTGAGTCGAATTGATGCAGCAGAATTTTCTTTTTTCCTTGCGATTCCCACCATGTTAGGGGCAACTTTTTTAAAGATTGTCAAGAATTTACACGGCTTTAATGCCAGTCAATGGCTGATGATTTTATTTGGTGGCCTGATTAGTTTTATTACCGCTTATTTGGTGATTCGAGTCTTTATGAATTTCATTAAAAAACACGACTTTATTCCCTTTGGAATTTACCGGATTATTGTCGGTATTTTGGTTTTTCTTTTATTTTTATAACAATGACTTATCCATCTCCAGGTCCAAGATCTGGAGATCTTTTTATACTTATAAAATGTGTAGATTTCAATCCTTTACTTAGAAGTAGATATGTTAAAAAGAATATGGTATATTATATAGATAAGAGGTGATTAATTGAAACCGATAAAAAGCACATCGTTATTGCCTATGATCTTACAATCCATCGGGATTGGCATCATTGGCATTTTGTTTCCTGTGGCTTATATCTTTTTGCCCATGATTTTTTTAACAGAGGCTATTGACAAGGGTCTGGTTAAAATTATGGGAACTTTTTTAGGGCTATGTTTATTCCTGGAGCTCTTGATTCCAAAATTGGGAATGACAATTTTTACCTTATTTGGTCCCTTGATTTTGATACTCCATTATTGTCTGGTGACGAAAAAGGACTTTGAAAGAACTTTTTCCCTAGCCAGTGGGATTTTTGTTATTTCGATTATGTTGACTTTGCAATCTACAGGAGTTTTGGATTTTATCCGGCAAGAGGACTTTCCACAAAAGCTTATTGCCATGCAAAAAGAAGCTGGGATTTGGCAAGAGGGGATGGAGGCCTACCTTCCAACTTTTGAAAATGTAATGCGAAAAGGAGTGCAGTACCTACCTGGTTTAGTGGTAATTATCTCCCTTCTGGTAACCTATCTCACCATGACCTTTACGGGACGTAAACTTTTGCTCCGAGGAAAGATTGTGGTTCAGCCTTCTTCCTTTTTTTATTTCAGACTTCCAAAAGGTCTTTTATTTGTTATGGCGCTATTTAGCCTTGGGGCCGCTGCCTTTTCTAAGGAACTAAGCCAATCTGCCCCCCTACTTGTGAACAATGGCATCCTAGTTGCGGGATTTTTGTTCTTTGTTCAGGGCTTGGCGGTGATGGATTTTTTATTTATTAAGTTAAAGATATTGCGAATTTTTAAGACTATTTTACTCGTGATGATTGTTTTTACGCCAATCGTTCAAGTACCTATCGCCTTCTTAGGCCTTTGTGACAGTATTTTTAATCTAAGAAGAATTCATATAAAATGAAAGGTTAAATAAAATGAAGGATACAAAAATTTTAGATGTTCAAGATTTTTTCCTTATTTTAGGATCCATGATCTTGATTTCTCTGGCTCTTATTTTTCAAAATACCCTCCTAGGTGTTATTGCCATTCTCTTGACTGTCTATTGTATTTTTATGGTCCAGCGAAAGGTAACCAGCAAAAACCAGGAGTTTTTAGACTACCTGGAACAAATGAACCAGGACTTTGACCAGGTGACCAAGCATGCTATTTTTTCCATGCCTTTTCCTCTGGTTATTGCTGACGAAAACAACAAGATTGTTTGGTACAACACCCCCTTTATTAATTTATTTCAAGATAAGAACTCTCTTATAGGGTCTTCTCTAAACAAGGTGATTCCCTTTTTGGAAAAAGACGAAAAAGACAAGGAAGAAAAGGGAGAAGAGGCCTTTATTATGCCCTTCCAGGAGAGAACTTACCGAGTTTATCCCAACCAAGTTAAGACCACATCTACAGAACGGTCTACCTTGAATATGTATTATTGGGTGGAAACCACAGCCTATGAAAAGTTAAAAAAAGAAGCAGACGACAATTTGCCTGTTGTGGCTATTGTAGAAGTAGATAACCACGATGAAGCAATGGATGCCATTGACTCCAACCTTCGCCCTATGGTTCAAGCAAAGCTAGACTCTACGATTAGCCAATATTTCCATAACGTAGATGCAATGTTACGGAAGGTGGATCAAGAGACCTATTTGGCCATTATGAATAAAAAGGCCTTTAATGATATAAAAAGTCGCCGGTTTGATCTTTTAGATACCATTCGGGGCTTGGATTTTAAAAATCTTCTTCCCCTTACCCTATCTATTGGGGTCAGCCGTCCAGGGCTTTCCTACGTAGAATCCTACAAGGAAGCAGATACTTCTTTGGATGTGGCCCTAGGCCGCGGAGGAGACCAAGCTGTGGTTCGGATTCAAGATTCTTATGAATTCTTTGGTGGGAAGAGCAAGGCAGTGGAAAAGAGAAACAAGGTCAAGGCTCGGGTTTTAGGTGTGGCTCTTCGCCAATTAATTGACCGGTCAAGACGGGTTTTAGTTATGGGTCATAGCAACGCCGATATGGATGCTATTGGCGCTGGAATTGGGGTTTTACGAGCAGTAGCCAATCGAGAGAAGGAAGGCTATTTAGTTTTAAATAAATCCAATCCAAGTATTGATAATCTTTTAATCCGTATGGATAAGGAGCAGCCTTCTTTAAGAGAACGGATTATTACTGGGGCCCAAGCAGAAGAAATGACCAGTAAGGACAGTCTTTTGATTATGGTGGATAACCACAAGCCTTCTTTTACAGAACACCCCATTCTAGTAGAGATGATTCCAAATGTTGTTGTCATTGACCACCACCGAAGAGGAAAGGAGTTTGTAGAAAATCCCGTCCTATCCTATGTGGAACCCTACGCATCTTCCACCAGTGAATTGGTGACAGAAATGCTCACCTACATGTCGGATGATTTCCATTTAACAGATTTTGAAGCCGACGCCCTAATGAGTGGAATTGTTGTAGATACCAAAAACTTTACTTACCATACGGGAGTTCGAACTTTTGAAGCAGCCAGTAACCTGCGACGGGCTGGAGCGGATATGAGTAAGGTTCGGGTTCTATTTGAAGATGACTACGACACTATTTTAGCCAAGGCGGAAGTCGTAAATCATGCAAAAATTTACTTTGACTATATTGCCATTTCTTACTTGGACAAGAAGGCCCCCAACTCTGTTTTAGTTGCGGCGCAGGCTGCCAATGAATTGTTGGATATTCATGGAATTAAAGCCTCGTTTGTCCTGACTAAAAAAGACAAGGCTGTTCACATTTCTGGTCGAAGCCTAGGAGAACTCTCTGTTCAATTGATTTTGGAAAAAGTTGGAGGGGGAGGTCATATGAATATGGCAGGAGCCCAAATTGAAACAGACTCTTTAGAAGAGGCACAAGAAAAACTTCTTCAAGCCATTGAGGAATATTTAGAGGAAGGAGCAGAGGTATGAAA
Source organism: Urinicoccus sp. (assembly GCA_029983435.1). Taxonomy (GTDB): domain Bacteria; phylum Bacillota; class Clostridia; order Tissierellales; family Peptoniphilaceae; genus Urinicoccus. The sequence continues at coordinate 5,315 of JASBZN010000044.1, forward strand.
GTAATTTTAAAAGAAAATGTTAAAAACTTAGGAAAAAAGGGAGATTTAACAGAAGCAAGCGACGGCTATGCAAGAAACTTTTTATTCCCAAGAGATTTAGCTATAGAAGCCACTCCTGAAAATTTAAAGGAATGGGAAAAAGAACAAGCAGAAAAAGCTGCAGAAGAAAAGCAAGCAAGACAAGAAGCAGAAGAGGTCAAGAACCAATTGGAAAAGGCCAAGATTACCATCCAAGCCAAGGGTGGCGATGGCGGCAGACTCTTTGGAGCCATTACCAATAAGGATATTGAAAAGGCCATTAAAGACCAAGTAAATCTCACCATTGACCGGAAAAAAATTGAACTAAAGGAAAACATCAAACAAGCAGGTTCTTATAGCATTGACATTCGTGTTTACCCAGAGATGGTTGCAAAACTTTCCCTTGATGTTAAAACCCAAGAAAAATGACAGAAAACGGAAGAATTCCTCCCTACGATGAGGATGCCGAAATTAATGTACTGGGGTCCATGTTATTGGAAAAGGAATGTATCACCAGTGCCATAGAATTTTTGCGGGCAGAAGATTTTTATCGAGAGGCCCATGGGGAAATTTTCTTGGCCATCCTGGATCTCTATACCATGAATGAGCCAGCGGACATTTTAACAGTAGGAAACCACCTACGGTCTAAGGGGCGGTTAAAAGAAGTGGGAGGAACAGCCTACTTGGCGGCCCTATCTGCGGCAGTAGTTACCACCAGTAATGTAAAATACTATTGTAAAATTGTAAAAGATAAGAGTACCTTGCGAAATCTCATTCAAGCTTCTGATAGCATCTTAACCGATGCCTACCGGCAAACAGGGGAAGTTGCGGCTCTTTTGGAAAAGGCAGAAAAAAATATTTTCGAAATTTCAGAAGGATCCCAACGGGGTGGTTTCTTGAAGATGGCGGAGGTCATTCAAGAAACCTTTGAAACCATGCAAAAAAAGGCGGAAAATCCCAAGGCCCTAACAGGTCTTAATACTGGATTTTCTGATCTAAACCGCAAGCTTTCTGGCCTACAAAAAAGTGACCTGGTCCTTTTAGCAGCCAGACCCTCCATGGGAAAAACAGCCTTAATGGTGAATATTGCCACCAATGCAGCCATGCAGGACAATGCTAAAGTAGCCATGTTTTCTCTGGAAATGAGTGCACCTCAACTGGTACAAAGAATCCTTTCCTCTGTATCCCATGTGGATTTAAGCAAAATTATTTCAGCCAACCTAGATGCAGATGAGTGGAAACGGATTATTGACGCCATTCAGGTTTTGCAAAATATTGGTATTGAAATAGACGACACACCAGGGATCACCCCCTTGGAACTAAAGGCCAAGTGCCGAAAGTTAAAGGTGGAAAAAGGACTGGACTTAGTTGTTATTGACTACCTCCAATTAATGGAAAACTCTGGACGATCCGAGTCCAGGCAACAAGAAATTTCTGCGATTTCTCGGGCCCTTAAGGGGATTGCCAAGGAATTAGATGTTCCTGTTTTGGCCCTATCCCAGCTTTCTCGAGCGCCAGAGCTTCGCCAAGACCATCGCCCCATCCTCTCAGACTTAAGAGAGTCTGGAGCCATTGAGCAAGATGCCGATGTGGTGATGTTTTTATATCGGGACGACTATTACAATGAAGACTCCGAAAGGAAAAACACTGGGGAGTTAATCATCGCAAAACATAGAAATGGTCCCACAGGCACAGTAGACTTAGTGTTTAAAAAGGAATATACTAAGTTTGTAAGTATGGAATTTCGTAGTGATCCCAGTTAAGATGTAGAAAGAGTGACGATTTGGATTCCAACAGTCTAGTACAGATTATCTGTTTGATTATATTAATAGCCATGTCTGCCTTTTTTTCTTCTTCTGAAACGGCCTTAACGACTTTAAGTCCCTTTAAAGTTCGCCAGTTAAAGGATGAAAAAGTAAAAAACGCAGGATTTTTAGATAAACTTTTAGAAGAACCCAGTAAGATGATTACAACCATTTTAGTGGGAAATAATATTGTAAATGTAGCAGCTTCAACCATTGCCACCATCTTTTTTACCAACCGCTATGGTGGAGCCAAGGGGCCAATTTTATCTACCATTGTCATCACCCTCTTGGTTTTAATTTTTGGAGAGATTACTCCCAAGTCTTTGGCACAACAAAATCCAGAGCCCATGGCCCTACGGTCTTCCGGAATTATTTTATTTTTAAAAAAGATTTTAACTCCCGTGGTCTACCTTTTGGGTATCTTAACAGACCAATTAATAAAATTTTTTGGAGCGAAAAATACGAATGAAGATAAAATTACCAAAGAAGAGATTCGGACTATTGTGGATGTTTCTGAAGAGCAAGGGGTTTTAATGGATGAAGAAACTTCTTTTATCAACAACGTCTTAGACATTAAAGATGACCAAGCAGTTTCTGTTATGACGCCTAGAACCAGTGTGTCTGCTTTGGATATTTCCTGTAGCCAGGAAGAGCTTTTTGATTTTATTCAGGAAAATAATTTTTCCAGGATTCCAGTTTACCGGGACAACATTGACCACATCATTGGGATTCTTCACTTAAAGGACTTGGTTTTACCCCTAGAAAAGCATGAGGAGATTAAGCTAGAAGACTTTCTCCATGAGCCCTATTTTGGCTATGAATACATGCC
>JASBZN010000045.1 GCA_029983435.1 Urinicoccus sp.
CAGGGTAACCTTGGGGTAGTCATGATCTTTGGCATAGGCAAAGGCCCTTTCAATAAGGCGGCGAGATCCATTATAAGTAATGACCTTTAGGCTGTGGGCTTCATTTTCAGAAATAATTTCCTCGATACCTTGGTAAAGGTCCTCTGTATTTTCTCGAAAGATAATAAGGTCGATGGCCCGGTTGGGATCTTTTCTGGGACCTAGCTCCTTAATGGGGCGGAGGTTGGTATAGAGGTCATATTTTTTTCTGAGTTGGACATTTAAGGAGCGAAAACCATGGCCAATGGGAGTGGTCATGGGGCCTTTAATGCCCACCTTGTTTTTTTCCAAGCTCTTAAAGAGGCTAGGAGATAAAAAAACTCCGTGTTTTTTATATTCTTCCTTGCCAGCCTCTTGGATATCAAAGGAAAGAGGGATTTGCAAATCCTTAAAAAGACGAATGAGAAGTTTAGCAAGTTCTCTGCCGACGCCATCACCAGGAATTAAAGTAATCATTTTATACCTCCAAAGTTTTTGAGTAGTTTAAGTTTCCTCCAGCTAGCAAAATCGCTTTTTCTCGAGAAGAACCTGAAAAGTTTACAGAAAAGGACAGGTCTTTGGTCTTGTTGACAATGACAAGTTCCCCTTTTTCCAAGCCTTCTGGAATCTGATCCAAGAAGAGGGTATCCCCTTCATCAGCTAAAAGATAAGATGCAGGATCGGAAAAGGTCAAGGGGAGAATACCGGAATTAATTAAATTGGACCGGTGGATTCTGGCGAAGCTCTTGGCTACAACAGCTTTGACTTCAAGGTAGAGAGGAACCAGTGCAGCGTGCTCCCGGGAAGATCCTTGACCATAGTTTTCTCCCGCTAGGATAATTCCCCCGCCTTCTCTTTTTGCGCGGTCATAGAAGTCATCTACCAAGGTAGAAAAAGAGTAGCGAGCCAGGTGGGGAACATTAGACCGGTAGGGTAGAAGACCAGCATGGCTAGGCACAATATCATCTGTAGTCACATTGTCCTTAACCTTTAACAGGACTTTTTTACAAAAACTTTCTTCCAGAGCCTTGTTTAGGGGGAAGGGTTTAATGTTTGGACCCATTACAAGGTCTTTACGACCATTTTCCTTTGGGAAAATAAAGTAATCATCCACATGGTCAAAGGAGTCCACAGGTTCAACTTCGATATCTTCAGGAACTTTTAGGTAGCCTGCCAAGGCAGAGCTAGCTGCCGTTTCAGGACTTACAAGGTAAATTTCTGCATCCTTGGTACCAGAGCGACCCTTGAAATTTCGGTTAAAGGTCCGTAAGCTGATCCCCTTGGACTTAGGTGCTTGTCCCATGCCAATGCAAGGGCCACAAGCGGATTCTAAAATACGAGCACCAGAAGAAATCATGGTGGCTAGGGCTCCGTTTTCTGCCAGCATCTTTAAAACATTGGCAGACCCTGGGCTAATCACTAGGGAAACATCTGGATGGACTCGGTGGCCCTTTAAAATTTTTGCCACAGCCATAAGATCGGCGTAAGAAGAGTTGGTACAAGACCCAATAGCTACTTGGTCAATGGGAAGGTGGGTAATTTCTTTTACAGGAACTACGGCATCTGGACTGTGGGGCTTAGCAACCATGGGTTCAATGGTAGAAAGGTCCAGGTCTAGACGTTGGTCATAGACAGCGTCAGGATCTGCAGATAATTCCTTAAAATCTTCTTCCCGATGGTGTGCTCGTAAAAAGTCTCGAGTAACATGGTCAGAAGGGAAGATGGAAGTAGTAGCGCCCAGTTCAGCTCCCATATTACAGATGGTAGCCCGGTCTGGTACAGAGAGAGTTTCTACCCCAGGGCCAGTATATTCCATAATATAGCCTACGCCGCCTTTAACAGAGAGCTTTTGTAAAATAGTCAGGATAACGTCCTTGGCGTTGCAATTTTTCTTTAGGCTGCCAGTTAGGTAAATTTGGTAGACCTTAGGTAAAGTTAAGAAGTAAAAACCCTTGGCCATGCCAATGGCTACATCTAAGCCGCCGGCTCCAATGGTCAAAGCTCCTAAACCTCCAGCAGTAGGGGTGTGGGAGTCAGACCCAATTAGGGTGGTGCCAGGTTTACCAAAGCGTTCCAGGTGAACTTGGTGGCAGATTCCACCACCAGGCTTGGAGAAAATCAAGCCATACTTTTCAGCTGCCGATTGGATAAAGGCGTGGTCGTCGGCATTTTCAAAACCAGCTTGGAGGATGTTGTGATCAATATAGGCAACAGAAAGGTCCGTAGCCAGATGGTCCACATCGAGAGCTTCCAACTGGAGATAAACCATGGTCCCTGTAGAGTCTTGAGTTAGGGTTTGGTTGATTTTTAAACAAAGCTCACTGCCAGGTTTTAAGTCTCCCTTTAAGAGATGGGAGTCAATGATTTTATAGGCTAATGTTTTAGGCATGAAAGTCCTCCTTTATTGCTTTAAAATAAAAAATAAATAATAAGGTCTATTCTATCTGAAAAGCCATGATTTTTCAATGGACTACTAGGGGCAAAACGACCTATTTTTTTACGGATATACAAAAAAGAGCCCGCCCCTTGGGGCAGGCTCTTGAATTTATTTACTTGTTCAAAATTTGATCCATTAAATTTTTAATGGTCTTGTCTTGGAAGAGTTGGTCATCTTTTGTTTGAAGGAAATTTTCCACATCTTTGTTGGTTTTTACGGGTTCATTTTTAATGATGGCGGTCATTTGATCGACAATTTGTCGCATGGCAACAGAATAGTCTGTTAATTTACTGGTTAGACCAGCGGCAGTAAGAGAGTCATCTGTTAAAAAGGCTGTTTTATAATCTTCTACAATTCCAGGAAGAGCAGCAGAAACTTTTTTAAAGAGGTCGTGGCTTTCTTTAAATTTATCTGGAGTTGGAAGTTGATCAATTTCTTTAGCCGTAGCTACAGCGTCTGCTCCCACTTCTGCCATTTTTTGAGCCAGTTGAATTTTTGAATATTGATTAAAATCTTTAAAGGCCAAGTTCCGCAAGGCGTCAAATTCTTCTACAAGTTTTTGTTGCTTTAAGTCAAAAGTCTTGACGTAAGCCACTTCCTCAGGGCTTAAGTGAGATAGGTTGACACCAGTTAAAAAGGATTTAGCAGTTTTTGCTTCTTGATCTTTTAAGATAACCCGGTAGTTTTCTTGATCCCAAGTAACTTGAACACCTAAATTTTCTGCTACAAAACGTAGAGGAACAAAAGTCCTTTCTTGACTTGCATAGGGGGCAATGTCCATAGTCATTTCTTTCTTGCCTGATTTTAAGGTCTTTTTCCCCAGCCAAAGGGTGAGTTTATCTTGTCCCTTGGAAATATCTACAGATTGGTCTTCTTGCTTCCAATCAACCGTATAGCCTAAGGCTTCAGAAACAAAACGTAGAGGAACAAAAGTCCTTTCGGCTTTTACTTGGGGGTCTACATCGGTTTTAATTTCTTTTCCATTTAATTCGATTTTGATTTTAGGGCTTGCATAAACTCCTTGGCTTAGAAGCAGGCAGGTAGCTAAAGCAAGGCTTCCCAATTTTTTATTCATTTTTCTCTCCTTGGTTAATTGTTATTTTCTGTTTTTTTAGAGGTCGTTTCCTTGGATTTAGTAGTCGTATCTAGGTTGTCTGTGTCTTTTTTATCCTTGGTGGAAGAACTTGTTTCTTTGCTTTTAGAAGAAGTTTTTTTACTAGAGGTATCTTCTTTGTCTTGGGTCGTATCCTCTGTTTTTTCCTTTTCTTTTTTACGCGTTACAGGAGTTTCGGAAGTTTCTTCCTTTGCATAGGTTTTTTCCACATAATCCAAGATGGTGTCATTTTTTGTCGCAACTTCAATGACAGCATCTTTTTCAGTGGGAACGACATTACCTTCTTCATCATCCCTGTAAAAGATGAGATATTCTTTATTGGTAGACAAGTTTTTGGGTTCAGGGAATTCGATGTTGGACAAATTTCCCTTGTAGTTATCCAAAATCGTCAGTTCTGTTTGTCCGTCACCAAGTTGGGTTAATTTTACCCGGCTGATGTAGTCGGATTGTGTCATTAGTTTACGGACTTCTTCCCGAGTGGTTCCTTGGTCATCTTCCTTATCTTCGTTTAAGATGGGGGAAGATTCTTCCAATTTTGGACTGGTGTCAAGGGGCTGTTGCGCTTTTTCGTTCTGAGCCTTGTCTTGTCCACAAGCAGTTAAAATTAAAGCAAGGGATAAACTACTAATGGCTAGGGCTTTTTTCATACTTTTCCTCCATTAATTTCTATCATTATGTTTCTTTCATTATAACATACTAAAAGAACAAAAGAAAAAATTTTGAGGAATTTATTTCTCAAGAGAGGTGAAAGGAAGAATCTTTTGAATGATGTTACACTGGGCAAAATTATGCTATAATAAAGTTCAAGAGAGGTTCAGAAGAACCTTATAGAGTAAAGGAGATTAGAAAATTGACTGAATTATTTGGCACAGATGGGATCCGGGGCTTAGCAGGTGAAAATCTTACACCAGACTTGGCTCTTAAAATCGGCAAGGCAGCAGGTCTTGTTTTGGGACAGGGTCAAGGACGTTGTCTAATTGGAACAGATACAAGAGAATCGGCAAATATGTTGGAAACAGCCCTAGCTAGTGGGTTAATGTCCATGGGGATGGATGTGACCCTTGTGGGTGTGATTCCAACTCCAGGTATTGCCTATTTAACTCGAAAATTAAATTACACTTGTGGTGCTGTTATTTCGGCTAGCCACAACCCTTATGCTTATAATGGAATTAAGTTTTTTTCAAGTCAAGGATATAAATTACCGGACCAAGTAGAGGAAGAAATGGAAGACTACCTTTTAAATAGGAAGGAATTTCCTAAAAAGGGAACAGACTTTGGTCGCTTTAGCATGGATGCTAGTTTGACCAAGCAATACACCAAATATCTTCAATCTCTTTGTCCTAGGAAACTAAGTGGACTGAAAATAGCTTTAGACTGTGGAAATGGAGCCTTGTCAAAAATTGCCCCCTATGTATTAACTTCTTTGGGAGCCAATGTTTTTGCCCTAAACACCAGTCCCAACGGACAAAATATCAACTTGGACTGTGGATCCACCAATCCAACAGTTATTCAAAATCTAGTTCAATCGAAAAAAGCGGATATTGGCTTTTCTTTTGATGGAGATGCCGACCGGATTATTGCAGTAGATGAATTGGGACGGATTGTAGACGGAGACCACATCTTGGCTATTTGTGCCAACTATCTCCATGCCAATGACCGCCTGAATGGCGGTGTCGTTGGGACCCTGATGTCCAATTTAGGTTTAAAAAAATACCTAGAATCTATTGGAGTAGACTTTATTGAAAGCAAGGTTGGCGACCGTTACGTCTTGGAACAAATGTTAGAAAATTCCTATGTACTAGGTGGCGAACAGTCTGGTCACATTATCTTTACTGACTACAATACAACAGGGGACGGCTTAGCTACAGGGCTACATTTAATTGAAGTGATGTTGGAAAGTAGAAAACCTCTATCTCATTTAAATGACTTAATGACCACCTACCCCCAAGTATTATTAAATGCCCAAGTATTGGAAAGTCGGAAGAAGGCGTATTTAGAAGATGACTTTCTCCAAGAATCCATTCGGGCTTTGGAAAATAAATACCAAGACAAGGGGCGGATTGTCATTCGTCCCTCGGGAACAGAGCCTCTGATTCGGGTCATGATTGAAGGAACTGATTTAGAAGAAATGGAGGAAGACGCCAATGTTCTCGTGAGTTTAATTGAAAAACAACTGGGAGGTCAAGGATGAACTATCAATTGGTTGGCGATTCAGCAATAGATTTGACAGATGACTACCAAAATCAATTAAAAATTACGACGATTCCCTTTACCATTCAAGTAGATGGCCAGGATTATATCGATAATGATCGCAGTAAGATTCCTGCCTTACGACAAACCATGAATGAGGCTAAAGAAGTCATTAAGACGGCTTGTCCTTCTCCTTATGAGTATAGTCAGGCCTTTGATGAAGAGGCGGATGGGATTTTTATCATTACCATCTCCAGCAAGCTTTCAGGGTCTTATAATAGTGCCCAACTTGCGGCCAAGGACTTTATGGAAAAACATCCCAATAAAAAGGTTTATGTTTTCGATAGTAAGTCTGCTTCAGCAGGTCAAACAAATTTGGGTTTTTACCTAGCAGACCTAATTAACCAGGACCTAGGCTTTGATGAAATTGTGGAAAAAACAGAAGCCTACATCCAGGACATGAAAACTTTCTTTATTCTAGAAAATCTCCATGTTCTTGTGAGAAATGGTCGGATTAAAAAATCAGCGGGTCTTATTTTAAAAACCTTAAAGATCAAGCCTATTATGCAGGGAGTAGATGGAGAAATCGAACTTTTTGAAATCAACCGAGGCTTTAAAAAGGCCCTGGATAAGTTGGCCAAGGCTCTGGGACGCTTTATAGAGTACAGTGGCGATCAAATCTTATACATTAGCCACTCCAATGGCAAACAAAAAGCAGAACGATTTAAGGAAAAAATAGAGGCCCTCTATAACTTCAAAAAGATAGTTATTGTGCCTACGGGAGGTCTTTCATCTGCCTATGCAGATGATGGCGGGATTGTCATTAGTTTTCATCCTGGGGCACCTTTAAAGGAAGAATCTTGATAATCTTGATAAAGAGTTGATTTTAAGAGCAATTTATTGTATGATAGGTACAAAATGAAAGTCATATCTTAAATATAGGAGGATAACCATGGCAAAAGAAAAATTTGAAAGAACGAAACCACACGTCAACATAGGAACCATTGGCCACGTTGACCACGGTAAAACAACCCTAACAGCAGCTATTACCCTTGTATTAAACAAGCGTTTTGGCAGCGGAGAATTTGTTGACTACGCAAACATCGACAAGGCACCAGAAGAAAGAGAACGTGGAATCACCATCTCCACATCTCACGTAGAATACGAAACAGCAAACCGTCACTACGCTCACGTAGACTGCCCAGGTCACGCCGACTACGTTAAGAACATGATCACAGGAGCAGCCCAAATGGACGGAGCCATCCTTGTAGTATCTGCAGCAGACGGACCAATGCCACAAACACGTGAACACATCCTACTATCTCGTCAAGTAGGGGTACCAAAGATTGTTGTCTTCCTAAACAAAGAAGACCAAGTAGACGACCCAGAACTTATTGAATTAGTAGAAATGGAAGTAAGAGACCTACTAAATGAATACGACTTTGACGGAGACAACACACCAATCGTTGTAGGATCCGCCCTAAAAGCCCTAGAAGATCCAGATGGAGAATGGGGAGATAAAATCGTAAAACTAATGGAAGAAGTAGACGAATACATTCCATCCCCAACACGAGACACAGACCATCCATTCCTAATGCCAGTAGAAGATATCTTCTCCATTACAGGACGTGGAACCGTAGCAACAGGTCGTGTAGAACGAGGCGTAGTAAAAGTAAACGACTCCGTAGAAATCGTAGGATTAACCGAAGAAAAGAGAACCGTCGTTGTAACTGGAGTAGAAATGTTCAAGAAAATGTTGGACGAAGCCCAAGCAGGAGACAACATTGGAGTGCTACTACGTGGAGTTCAAAGAGACGAAATCGAACGTGGACAAGTACTAGCAGCACCAGGAACCATTCAACCCCACACAAAATTTGAAGCAGAAGTATACGTACTAACCAAAGAAGAAGGTGGACGACACACCCCATTCTTCAACGGCTATAGACCACAATTCTACTTCAGAACAACCGACGTAACAGGAGACATCCAATTAGCAGAAGGCGTAGAAATGGTAATGCCAGGAGATAACGCAACCTTCACAGTAAGCCTTATCACTCCAATTGCAATGGACGAAGGACTTCGTTTTGCAATTCGTGAAGGAGGACGTACAGTAGGAGCAGGCGTTGTATCCAAACTTTTAAGCTAAGATTAAGTAAATAAAACAAGAAGGCAGGGATCGAAAGGTGCCTGTCTTTTTTTAT
>JASBZN010000046.1 GCA_029983435.1 Urinicoccus sp.
CAAGAGAGGCCCCCTCTTATCTAATTTTTCCCCATGATAAGAGACAAAAATGGATGGAATATAGAGAATATTGTCAATGATAAAAGAATTTGCCGTACAGTCCCAATAGGTATAGCCTCGGGCTTCAAAGGTAGACCGCATTCCTCCACTGGGAAAGCTTGATGCGTCTGGTTCCCCTTTAATGAGTTCTTTTCCAGAAAAGCGAATCATGGGTTCCAAGTCATCTGTTCGGTCCATAAAAGACTCATGCTTTTTCGCTGTAATTCCATTTAAAGGAAAAAACCAATGGGCATAGTGGGTTGCTCCATTTTCAATGGCCCAAGTTTTCATGGCATGGGCAATAGCATCTGCCGTTTCGCGGTCCAGGTCTTGCTGGTTTCGAATGGCATTTTTCCATTTAAGATAAACAGGATAGGGCAAGCTTTCTTTCATCTTTTGTTTATTAAACGTCATTTTTGCAAAATCATGCAAAGAATTTTCTATCATATTCCCTCCTAGCAAAACAAAAAAATGGTCCTTTTTCAACAAAGAACCAATATAAAAACTCTATTAAGGTGTTTTCTTTTATAATACTGAAAAACTACCCCAATGTCAATATTCTTGAGGGATATTCCCCTTGTTTTTTCTAAATTTAAAAAGGGGCTGTGTCTTGCCCAGCCCCAACTTTTACCTATTTATAAAAGCATCCATTGGGAGAATTTTTTAAATAATTTCCACTGTCTCGAATACAGATGCAATAGTCATAATCTCCTGTTTTTAGTTCCTTAAAAAAATCTTTTTTGTAGTCTCCATAACGAAAGTCAAAACTAGTCATCTTCTGAACATAAGGCGCCAGTAAAGTTTCAATGCCATTGGTATAGGAATCGCCGTAAAGTAAAATTTTAAGGCCAGCTTTTCTGTCTGTTGTCAGCTTAGAATAGGCCTGGTCTCCTCCCATATACGCCTCATAGGAGATGGTAGGAGCCTGAGGGTTTAAAGCCAAAAGCTCTCCCCTTTGTCCCTGGCCCAAAGTGAGTTGGTAAGAAAAGGGCTCTTTATAGACAAAATAGGAAAATTTTTCTTCCTGGGCCAAGCCTGGAATCTTCCGAGACCTGGACCCCACAAAGGGCCTAAGGTCCACTTTTTCTATAAAATCTTTTTCCATTTCTTGACCATAGGGACTCTGGAGTTTCTTTAAGATTTCTTGGCTTTCTAAAAGAAGTCCTTCCTTGCTACAGTGGTGGTCCGTTTTTAAGTAGTAAGCTCCAGGGTCTTTCTCTAAAACATCCCGCAAAAAGAGAGACTCCACTCCCTGGGCATCAAGATTTTGTTTAAATTCCTCTTCTTGTTCCTGAAGATAGGAAGTATCTTCCATATAGGCTGGAAAGTCCTTGGAAAAAATATCCGTTTGGTTGGGAATCCCCACAAAGACAAAGTGGGTTCCCTGGTCCTTACAATCTCTACTTAACTTTTCATAAAAATCCGCCATCTCCTTGGCTGATATTTCTGCTTTTAAGCTATCTGTATCCATGCCATCTACATAGGGAAGGTTGACTTTTCCCTTCCAATACACATTATTGACCACAGGCTTTCTTAAGGCTTTTCCTTGAAAGACCGCCTTGGCTTCAATAAGGTCTTGGCGGAAGGGATGAACATCTTGGAGATAATCATTAACCTGGTTAAAATAATCGCCTGATCCCAAGGCTTCTTTGGTCAACAGGGGTTTTTCCACAGTGGCCCTATTTTCTGAAAAGAGGGGTCCCTCATATTTTGCAAAAAGGGATAGTCCTCCCATCCAAAGGCAGGCGGAGAAAAAAAGAATTAAAATAAAAATCTTTAAATATCTCATATCCATCCTCCTAAAAGCGAAAATAGATAAAGGGATTAAAGCTCCCTGTTACCATATACACCACTGCTAAAATAAAAACTAGAAGCAAAAGGCAGGTTATTAACCCTCCTAAAAGACGACTGTCCTGGACCTTAACTGCTAGTGTCCTTTCCAAAGGATAAGAAAAGAGAATAGCCAAAAGAAAAACCAAACCATACTCTACCAAGACATAGGCATCAAAAGAGGTAACCAGAGACTTCCAAGTCCAGGAGGCCTCCTGGCTTACATCCCAAGTCCCTCCTAGGGAATGAAGAAGATTTCCAAGAACACTTAAGTCTTCACAGCGGAAAATCATCCAGCCGAAAAAAACAAAAGCCAGGGTAAAGAACCGAGACAAGGGTTTGGGTCCCCAAGATTTTAAAAAGAATTTTTCCACCATTAAGAGGATAAAATAATACAGTCCCCATAAGATATAGTTCCAGTAGGCTCCATGCCAAAGGCCCGTTAGAAACCAGACAATGCCCAAGTTGATTATTTGCCTTCCAAGTCCCCTTCGGTTCCCCCCTAAGGGAATGTAGACATAGTCTCTAAACCAGCTGGATAAGGAAATATGCCACCGCCTCCAAAACTCTGTAATGGACTGGCTAATATAGGGGAAATTAAAGTTTTCCAAAAAGTGAAAACCAAACATCCTACCTAGGCCAATAGCCATATCGGAATAGCCAGAAAAGTCATAGTAAATTTGAAAACTAAAACTCAACATGGCCAAGAAAAACCCCATGGGGCTAGTTTTTCCTCCTAAGTCATCAAAGTAATACTTGGCCACAGAGGCCATTTGATTGGCAATCAAGACCTTTTTACTAAAACCCAGCATAAACCGCAGAAGGCCTGTATAAATTTCATTGAGGTCTTGACTTCTATGGTTGATTTCTCGAGCCACTGTTTCATAGCGAACAATAGGCCCTGCAATTAATTGGGGAAAAAGACTGATATAAAGGGCTACATTAAAGGGATTTTTTTGGACTGGTGCCGCCTTCCTGTAGATGTCAATGGTGTAGGACATAGCTTGAAAAGTGAAAAAAGAGATCCCAATAGGCATTAAAATATCCCAGTAACTATAGTTTTTAGAAAAAAAATAGTTGATGTTATAAATGGTGAAGTTAAAATATTTAAAATAAAAAAGAGGCAAGAGGTTTAAGAAAACACACAGACTTAAGTAAAATTTCCTTAGGCTCTTCTTCTCTTCCCTATGGATAAACAGGGCAAAAAGATAGTTAATGGCAATACTATAAACCATAACCCAGAGATGTTTCCCTGCTCCTGCAAAATAAAAAAATAAACTTCCTAGGACCAAGACCATATTTCGAAGTTTTAAGTTTTTTACCGAATAGTAGCAAAGAAAAATCAGGGGCAAAAAATAAAATAAAAAAATTGAGCTTGAAAAAACCATGGTCCCCTCCACATTCTTATTCTTTCATCTTACCACAAGTTTTCTTTCTTTCCTATGTTAGTTTTACTGAAAATATGGTAATAATACTAGAGAGGTGATAATATGATCTATATCCAACTGACACAAGAAAACCTGACGAAAGACTTGGGTCTTGTGGAGGACGAAGGACAAATGAGGGACCTCCTGGAAGCTTTAGAAAAAATCTGCTCCCTAAAGGGGTCTGAAGATAGCTTTTGGCTTGAGAAAAAAGATCTTCCCGACTATGGAGAAATAGAAATAAATGGCCATTTAATCCCTATTAGTACCTTTGAGTTCCCCTTAGAAGAACCCATTTATCTGGACTTTAAAGAAGTCTTTGACCTCTCTAAACCAGGGTCTGGCTACGATGATTCCTTTTCCGTTATTGAAAACTATGCCATTCCCTATGATGAAGTGAAAGACTATATTGAAACAAAAGAAACCGTCGTTAAACGATTAAAAAAAGCCCTGGAGGCTAGGGACTTTAAAGTTTCTCGCTGCTTTCAAGGCTCGGAAGATGGCGATGCCCTAATGATTGACAAAGAGGGCTGGGACCAAAAGTATTTTTCTGCCCTGGATCCTGGTTTTATTGATTCTGTACCAGAAAATGACCAGGACCTGGAAAGCTTTATTGACAGCTATTTAAATGAATAGAACGTACAAAGGAAAAGGAGAAAAAATGATTTCTGATTCACTAAGAACTCGCCGTAGTTTTTATCAAATAGACAAGAACATCCCCCTTTCTTATGAGGAAGTTTCTTATTTAATTGAAGACATTACAGAACTTGTCCCCGATGCCTTTAATATGAAAAGTTCCAGAGTGGTCTTAGCCTTTGGCGACAAGCACAATGCCCTTTGGGACCAAATTTATACCTGCTTTGATGGCAAGGTCTCTAGGGAAAAAATTGACAGTTTTAAGGCAGGAGCTGGAACCATCCTCTACTTCATTGACCAAGAAATTGTAGATGGAATGAAAAAAGAATACCCCCTCTTTGCCGACCAATTTGATTCTTGGTCTGAACAAGCCAGTGGCATGTTACAAATCAATATTTGGACCGCCCTAACAGAAGAGGGCTTTGGCGCCAATATTCAGCACTATAACCCCGTTATTGACAAAAAAGTAAAAGAGCTTTTTGACCTTCCAAAAAATTATAAACTCATGGCACAAATGCCCTTTGGTGGCATTCTTGAAAAGCCAGACCCTAAAGAAAAAGAAGATATCTCAAAACGTGTAAAAATCTTTAAGTAAAAATCCAGCCCTGGGGGCTGGATTTTTTAAACTAACATAGGAAGAAGAAATTGATAATAGACAATCCCCAAAAGACCTGCTCCCACTAGGACCAAAATGGGATGAACCTTTAACTTAGCTACGGCAAAAAAGGCCAGGGCAAAGAAAATCAAGTGATGGATATTTTCGATGGAAATCTTTCCAATGGAAAAGCAAGCTGCTGCAATGACACCAATAACAGCAGGGCGGATTCCCGCCAAGGCCAAGGTTAAATTCTCGCTACCCTTGAACTTTTCAAAGTAGTGGGAAACCAGTAGAGCCAAAACAAAAGGAACAAGAATAACACAAAAAGTTAATAGAACCCCCATAGCTGGCCCGTAGAGCTTAAAGCCTACATAGGTAGAAGAATTTACCGCAATGGGTCCAGGCGTCATTTCTGCCACACCGACAATATTGACAAACTCTTCCGCCTGAATCCACTGGTGAAGGTCCACCGCTTCTTTTTGAATCAGGGCCAAAACAGCGTAGCCTCCCCCAAAAGAAAAGGCTCCAATTTTAATAAAGGTCAATAAAATTTTAAAAAAAGAAAGCATGCTTCCTCCTTACTCTAAAATAATTTTTCAAACCTGGGTTTTGGCTTGTTATTATCTGTCAAATTTTTTCCCGGATAAAAACACCAAACAAGGCACTGGCAATAATAATAAAGATGGGATGTACCTGGAAAAAAGTAATGGCTCCAAAAGCAAGAATCATTAACAGCCAGTTGCACTTTTCTCGGAAGTGGACCGATTTACCCAGCTTAATAACAGAGTATAAAATCAAGGCTACTACCGCTGGACGAATCCCTTCAAAAAGAGCCTGGGCTAGAGGGGCATCCGCAAAGTGCTCAAAGGCGCTGGCTATAAGTAGGATAATTAAAATAGATGGGGTAATGGCTCCCAACATGGCTGCCAAGGCCCCCTTAAAGCCCATAAGATGGTAGCCGACAAAAGTCGCTGTATTGGTGGCCAGGGGTCCCGGAATAGAATTGGTTAAGGCAATCGAATTTAAAAAGTCTTCATCTGACATCCAAGCCTTCTTTTTTACCACCTCATCTTGAATAATGGGGAGCATGGCGTAACCGCCCCCAATGGTAAAGGCTCCAATTTTAAAAAAGACCCAAAATAAGTTGATTAATTTCTTCATTCCACCCCTCCTTTTTACATTTTTGGTATTTTTTAGGGATATGTCCCGAAATTATTAAAATAGATGTTCGTCCTTTTATCAAAGCTTTTCAAATCCTTTACAAAAGACGGTAGAATGAGCAAAACAATTGTTCCCTTGTTCTTATGCCCTTTTAGTCTATTTTCCTGTCTGCAAAAATAATTTTTGTGGATAAGCCCCTATATTTTTTCAAAAAATGGATACTTATCCACTTTGTCCACAATTATGTCCACATTTCTAAGGTCTGATTTTCAGCTTTCCCCATTCCTATCCACATTATCCACATTTTTTAATCAAATGTTTTTGTGGATAGGATGCCTAAATTTGGATCGGCATAGAGGGACTGCCCTTGTCCTTTTTGATAGGTATAGTAGGCAGCACTGGCAATCATGGCTCCATTGTCTGTACATAAGACGTTTGGCGGATAGTAGAGTTTATAGTCACTTCCAGCAAAGACCTGGTTAAACCGGCTCCTTAGAGCAGAATTAGCTGCCACTCCTCCAGATAGGACCAGGGTCTTTAGGCCCTTAGCCTTTAAAAGTCGCAGGGACTTTTCCACCAAGACATCAATGACGGCGTCCTGAAAAGAGGCGCAAATATCCTCTACTACAATGGTATGTCCCTTTTGCTTTTCTTGGTTTAAATAATTCATCACAGCTGTTTTTAAGCCAGAAAAAGAAAAATCGTAGGAATCTTTTTCCAACATCACCCGGGGAAAAATCTCTCTAGATTTCCCCTTCTTGGCTAGCTTATCCACAATGGGACCGCCTGGATATCCAATACCCAGGGCTCGAGCTACCTTATCAAAGGCTTCTCCCACAGCATCATCTCTAGTTTGGCCCACGACTTCAAAATCCAAGTAATCCTTAACTTCCAAAAGATAGGTATGGCCTCCAGAAATAACTAGAGAAATAAAGGGAGCCTTAAGGTCTGGATGGGCCAGGTAGTTGGCACAGACATGGCCGTGCATGTGGTTCACACCTACAATGGGTTTATTGGCTGCCAGGGCAAAGGCCTTGGCTGCAGACAAGCCCACCAAAAGAGCTCCAATAAGGCCTGGTCCCCTGGTTACCCCTACGAGATCAATATCGTCAAAGCTCAAACCTGCTTCTTGAAAAGCTTGGTCAATAACAGGGTTGACAGCTTCTACATGCTTTCTTGAGGCAATTTCCGGTACCACGCCACCGTACAATTTATGGGTATCAATTTGGGTAGAAATGACATTACTTAAAATTTTACGGCCATCTTCTACAATGGCTGCAGATGTTTCGTCACAGGATGATTCAATTCCTAAAACTCTCATAGGTCCTCCTTCCATAAAATATAGGCATCTTCATGGTTATCGAGATAGTAATTTTTTCGCCGCCCCTTTATTTCAAAACCATACTTTTCATAGAGGGCCAGGGCAACCTGGTTGGAAGGGCGCACTTCTAAGGTCATGGAAAGAATTCCATGCTCTCTTGCCTCTTGAATCATTGCTTGCAAGAGAAGACTTCCATAGCCTTGACCTCGATGGTCTTTCCCAACGGCTATATTTAAAATATGTCCTTCATCCACTAGCTTCATATAGGCTCCATAGGCTAAAATATCCCCCTCTTTATCCTCCACTAGGGTATAAAAAGACAGGGGATTTTCTAAATCCAAGGCCAAGGATTTTTTTGACCAGGGACTTGCAAAACTCTCTATTTCAATGGCATAAATGTCTTCTAAATCTTCTTTATTTCCCTGTCTGATTTCCATGGTTTCTTTCTCTTTCTGCTTGGGATGGGCGAATATAGTTGGGAAGAATTTCCTTATAGTCCAGACTTTCCCCTTTTTGGGCTTGGTGTCTTCCATAGAGGCAAAGAGAGCTCCCTCGTAGACTGGAATCTCTGGAAGAAGCAAGTAAAAACCCTGCCTCTTGAATTTTTTCCCTGTAAATCTCTAGACCTTGGCCTGTAAAGAGGGTCCCCTTGGGTGCTTCTTTTAACCAATCGTCCATAGGGATTAATTGATCTTTTTCAAGACAAGTCACCTGGTTATCTTTTACTTCATAAAGCCCCGTATAGACCCTTCCCCTTCGGGCATCTACAATAGGAGCTACCACCCCTTGGTATTGGCTGGCAAGACTGGCCAGAGAAGAAACCCCCAGAGCATCTTTTTTTAGAACCTGGGCCAGGGTCCGAATGGTCGTAACGCCTATCCGGATGCCAGTAAAAGACCCTGGCCCTCTTCCTGCCACCAAAAGGTCTA
>JASBZN010000047.1 GCA_029983435.1 Urinicoccus sp.
CCCTCACAGAATACTGAGGGCAGTCAGTTCTCCCTTTGTGGTTTTTCTTTTGGCTCTAGCTTCTAGCCATTTCCCCATGGTAATTAGGGTAAGAATCATCCCTGCCGATTCAAAATAAAGGTCATGGGCATATCGATGAATCCGTTGAGAATCCCCATAGGAAAAACCATAAGCCAACTGGTAGATGACAAAAAGTCCGTAAATAAAAGCAGCTCCAGACCCTAACGCCACCAAAGAATCCATGTTTGGTTGCCCATGAAAGAGACTTTTAAAACCACTCTTATAAAAACGACGATTAATTATTAAAATTGGAATCGTCAATAGACATTGACTTAAGGCTAAAATTAAAGAGTTTTTTATTCCTGAGAAAAAAGGAAAACTAGGAAGACCCACCATGGGTCCCATGGCAATATAAAATAAAGGAATAAGAAAGATAAGAGAAATGAAAAAGTCCTTCTTTAACTCCTCATCCTCTCCTGAAAATTCTTTCTTTTCCACATCTTTCGTTTCTTCTACGTCGTATCCAGCTGAACGGACTGCGGCAATAATATCCTCTCTTGCATCCTTTTGTGTGTCCACCGTCATGTCCCCTGTTAAGAGGTTTACAGATACGTCTTGAACACTCTCCAGTTTACCAACGCTTTTTTCTACTGCGTTTTGACAAGCTGCGCAGGTCATTCCTGTAACGACAAATTTTTCTTTCAATACCTACACCCCCTCTAGGTATAGTGTACAATAATTTGGACTTTTTTTCAAGAATGGTCTTCCTTCTTTAAAGCTTCTTGATAGTCTTCCCCTAAAACAGCCTTGGCTCGTTTATCTAAAATTGGAGGAATTTTTGCCCTGACTTCCCTATCTTTTAAATAGGCCAAGGGACCATCTGTGTGAAAGATAATTTTATAATTATGGAGCCATTGACCATGCCCATGACTACCATATTTTTGGTCTCCTAGGATAGGGTAGCCTAAACTTTGTAAGTGATAGCGAATTTGGTGGGTTTTCCCTGTTAGAAGGTTGGCATCTAATAGGGAATAATCTCCCCCCTGTAAAAGAGGGGTGAAAATAGTCTCCATCTTTAAGTCCCTCCCTTCCACAATTTTATTTTTTTCTTCTATTTTCTTTCCTGTCTTATTGACATAAGTTTTTTCTTTAAAGTCCCCATGAACTAAAACATAGTAATGCTTTTCTATCTTTCTTTCTTGCATGGCTTCATTTAAAAGACGGAGGGTTTGGGCGTTTTTTGCTCCAATTAAAATCCCAGAAGTATTCCGATCTAGCCGGTTACAAAAGGCTGGAGTAAAGGTCTTTTCCAACCTTGGCTGATAGCTTCCTTGACGAATTAAATAACCAATAAAGCGGTCCACCATATTATCCTCCCGACTAGCTTGGGAGGAATGGGTTAAGACCCCTAAGGGCTTTTCAATTAAAGCAATATTTTCATCTTCATAGAGGCAATGAAGATTTTTAGAAGAGCCAGCCTTGAGGTCCTGGGTAAATTTATCTAGGGTGGCATCTGAAAAATAAATTTGGACCTTATCCCCCTCTTTTACCAAATCTTGGGCCATGGTTTTTTTCCCATTTAGGGTGATATTTTTCTTTCTTAAGGATTTTTGTAATAAACCCTTTGGCGCTTTAGGAAGCAGTTTATTTAAAAAACGATCCATTCGCTGGCTGGCATCATTTTTATTAATTGTAAATTCCTTCATTATTTCCCCTTTGTTTCATTTTTTGTTATAATAAAAGTACATATTTATTATAACAAAGAAAGCAAGGAAATGAGGAAGCTTATGAAATTTAGTCAATGGCTATCCCAGTGCCTAGTGCATCTGGTTCGTATATTAATTACATTACTTATCCTATCGATTTTTTTAGGAATCGTCTATTTTAGTTTGAGACATCTTTCCAGCCAGGCCAGCCTTTCCAAAGCCACTAACCCTATAGAGGAAGAAGTCACGGCCCTTGCAGTAACAGATTCCGTTGAAGTGAGCCTTCAAGGAGACGTTTCCGTTAAAACTGCTGCAGATACGCTCTTAGAAAAGGGTCTCATTAAGGATAAAAATAGTTTTATTCAAGTATCAAGCCAAATGGGCCTTTATAATTACTTCACCCCTGGCGACTATTCCATTCCTAAAGATGCCAAGGTTAAAGAAATGATTGAAATTTTAACGGCAGATAAGTTAGAGGAATTAAAAGATACTACTGTAACCCTTCCAGCTCAAGTTACCACAGAGCAAGTGGCAGATATCCTATATAGTCAAGACCTCATTGCAAGTAAACCCGCTTTTGTTGCAGCCGTTAATAAGATGGGTGTGCAAGGACAATTTAAAGCTGGCAAACACCAAGTCAATCCCCCCATTAAAGTAGATGAGTTGATTAAACTTCTATGCCAAGAAGGTCAACAATAAAAAAGCAGCCCTGGGAAATTTTCCCTGGCTGCTTTTTTGTGTAAATTGATCTTCTTCTACTGAACCATCAAGCTCCGTTTGCTTTTATCTACGATCTGATTTTGAAATATAGTTTGGAGATTCTCTAGTAATGGTGATATTGTGAGGATGGTTTTCTTGAAGAGTTGCTGGAGTAATCTTCATAAAGCTACTCTTTTCTTGTAATTCTTTAATGGTAGCTGCTCCAACATACCCCATACCAGATCGTAAGCCCCCAACAAGTTGATAAATAACATCGCCGGTTTTTCCCTTATAGGGAACACGACCTTCCACTCCTTCTGGAACATATTTTTTCGTTTCATTTTGGAAGTAACGGTCTGAAGATCCAGAGTCCATAGCGCCTAAAGAGCCCATACCACGGTAGGACTTATAGTGTCGTCCTTCGACGTAGATTTCTTCTCCTGGAGATTCTTCTGTTCCTGCAAACATGGATCCCAACATAACAACATCGGCTCCTGCTGCAATGGCCTTGGTAATATCTCCTGAATATTTAATTCCACCATCAGCAATAATGGGGATGTTCTTTTCTTGACCAGCCTTCACGCAGTCCATTACTGCAGAAATTTGAGGAACTCCAATCCCTGTTACTACCCGGGTAGTACAAATAGATCCAGGCCCAATTCCTACTTTTACGCAGTCGGCTCCTGCTTCAATAAGGTCAATGGTTCCTTGGTAGGTAGCCACATTTCCTGCAATGAGTTGAATGTCTGGATAGACTTTTTTAATTTCCTTGATGGTTTTTAAAACCCCTGCACTTTGTCCATGGGCAGTGTCTATAACAAATACATCCACAGCTGCACTTTTTAGAGCTTCTACTCGTTCTAAGACGTCACTAGTAACCCCAATAGCTGCCCCAACTAAAAGTCGTCCGCTGGAGTCTCTAGCTGAGTTTGGATATTGGACGCTTTTTTTTATGTCCTTGATGGTGATAAGGCCTGTAAGGTGATTTTCATCATCTACTAGAGGAAGTTTTTCAATTTTGTATTTTTTCATGACTTCCAAGGCTTGGTCCATGGTAATGCCTTGTTTCCCAGTAATGAGGTCTTCCTTGGTCATGACATCTTCAATGGGAATTTTTAAGTCTGTTTCAAAGCGGATATCACGGTTTGTGATAATCCCTTCCAAGTGACCTTCTGTATCAATAATAGGTACTCCACTAATGCGGTAGTGTTCCATGAGTTTTGTGGCATCTTCAATTAAGTGGTCTTTATTTAAAGAGAAAGGATCTGTTATAACTCCGTGTTCAGAGCGTTTTACCCGGTCTACTTCTTTTCTTTGCTCTTCAATGGACATATTTTTGTGAATAATTCCAATGCCACCTTCTCTTGCCATAGCAATAGCCATTTGAGATTCTGTAACAGTATCCATGCCGGCACTCATTAGGGGTATATTCAGTTGAATTTTGTTGGTTAAATTAGTCCTTAGGTCTGTTTCATTTGGCAAGACGTTGGATTTACCTGGCACCAACAAAATGTCATCAAATGTTAAACCATCTCCGATATACTTCATATTTCCTTCCTCCTATTCTTTTGTTAAGGTAACTCTTACTCTACTTGGTTCTATACTTAAAATGTGAACACCTTCTATGGGTGTCATTTTGATGTTTAGATCATGGTCTCCAATAGAAAGATCTTTACAATCTACATAAAACTTAAGGGTTTCGTTTGTAATTTCATTTAATTTATTGCCTTCAGAATTTAGCTTTACCTGGATTTCTTTCATGGGAGATAAAATCTGCCCTTGTAGACCGTCTCCAACATTGACAAAACGTAAGCTAGGCGTCTGAATGGTCATGGTTCGTTCTTCAAATTGAGAAGATTTTAAACCAATTTGATAAATTTGATCTTTATTTACTAACTCTACTCCTTCAGGTTTATCTAAGTCAATAGTCGTTAAGATTCCCTCTTGCAATTTGTCCCAAGAAATTGGTTTTGTCTTAATTTCTTCAATTTCATTTAGAACGGCTGTATTTCCCTTAATGGTTGCTGTTTTTGGGTAAATCTCAATACGGTCTTTATTTTCTGCACTTGGTGGATTCCCCACAAAATTTAAAACCACAGGAACGGTTTTTGCCTTATAGATGGGTATTTCCAATTCCACGCTAGACGGCTGAATAGTGAGACCATTAATTTTTTCCAAGTCAGAATTTAAGGCTACTAAGTTACTGGTTAATACCGTAGTTTCTTTTCTATCCTTAATATTTACATAGGCCACAAGAGAATGGACAGAGTCCGTTAGGGACTTGGGTCCTGAAATTTTAGCTTTCTTAATACTCTTGTTAATATCTCCCATAACATATCCTTCTGGCAATTGACCAAGGGTCTTTACGTCAATTTCCTCTGTCGTGGTAATATTTTCGTCAATGGTCAGAATCACCGTCATTGGATCTTTAGAGACAACTTTTACATTATCATTGTAGTTGGTTACGTGAATGGGAACACTTTGTTCTCCTCGTTTCAAGCCTTCTAAATTAACATAGGCTTGGATGTTGGAAGAATTGACCCGATCCATAAAAGACCGGTTGCCTTGTAGCTCCAAATTAACCCAAATATCTTCTCCATTCATCAGGGTGAGACCTCGGCGTCTTAAATTTTGAAGTCCCTCAACTTTTACTGGAACATTTTTAAAAGACCGCTTAGTCACTGGGTCTACAACGTTCATGACGTAAAACCACAAGAGAATGGCAATGATGAGAGAAAGAATCTTTAAGGTTAAATTAGACCTTCTTAATTTTCTAAGAGTCTCTTTCATCTTCATCCCCTCCTAGCTTATCAAAAAAGTTTTCAAAATGCTGGACTTTGGGCTCATAAACTTGGTTTAAGATTGATTCTAGAGTCGCCAGATCAATGTGCCTGGAAATTTTACCACTTTCCGCTGTAGAGATTGCTCCCGTCTCTTCACTGACAATGATAGATAAACTATCTGACCGTTCACTCATTCCAACAGCTGCCCTGTGGCGAGTTCCTAAGTCCTTGGCCAGACTTCTGCTATCTGTTAATGGCAAAAAGCAAGCAGCTGCCACAATCCGGTCTCCCCGGATAATCACTGCCCCGTCATGAAGAGGGGTGTTAGGGATAAAGATGTTAATCAAGAGCCCTGAAGAAATATAACTATCTAAGGCGGTTCCCGTATCTGCAATTTCACTTAAACCCGTTTCTCTTTCAATAACGATTAAAGCCCCTATCTTTTGCCTAGATAGGGATCCAACTGCAGAGGTAATCTCTGAAACCACTCCTGTGGTCTTCTTCTCTCCAATTCCCATACTCTTTTTTAAAGAAGAGCTTCGGCCAAGAAATTCTAAGCCTCTTCTTAGCTCTGGTTGGAAAACAATTAAAATTGCCAACATTCCCAGAGTAATTAAATGGCTTAAAATCCAGTTAATGGTATAAAGCTCAAGACTTTCACTAATTTGGGTTAAAATTAAGATAAAAATAATTCCCTTACTTAGCTGTTCGGCTCTGGTCCCTTTTAGGAGTTTTATTAAATTATAGACAAGTACCGCGACAATAAGGATATCAATAATATCTCTTATTCGGATACTACTTAGTCGAGACGTGAAAAATTCAGTCATTTTCCCTCTCCTTTACAATGGGTCTCACAATAAGTAAATAGGCCAGTCCCAAACTCATTAAAATATCTCCAGGACTTACCACTCTTGCTAGAGGATAGGTCTTTGGAAGCGGAATAATATCCCCCAACAAGCTCTGAATTCCCCCCGTCATTAAAAAATGAGTGGTGGATTGGTTTTGAAGCAAAGAGGTTAAAACCTGGTCTTGTCCCGCTACTAACAAGGCCTCTCCATCTACAGGCATTCTTCCATACATTGAAAGCATCAAGCCATTTAAAAAAAGACCCAGGCCAAAGGGAATATAAGCAAGTCTTGGTTTTTGTAGAAAAAAAATTAGACTGAGTCCAAGAATCAAAAACCCTTGGGCTTGGTAAATACCTTGACTTATTTCTGGATGGGAGCTAATGACCAATCGAAGCCCTAGTAGGGCAAAAAAACATATGATAATAGCTGGTAGGTATTTGATTTGAAAAGTCTCTTGTTTCCAAAAGAAAAGTTGCACAACAAGTCCTATAACAATGACTTCAATAAGCATAACCCCTCCATGATGATAGGAAAAATGCGCTCTCACGATGAAAGCGCACTACCCTAGTCATTCAAATTATTCTTCCGTAGATTCTTCAGTTTCTTCAGCTTCTTCGGTTTCTTTAGTTTCTTCTACTTCTTCTGTTTCTTCAACAGGAGTTTCTTCAGGAGTTTCTTGGGCTTCTTCTGCTTCTTCAGCAGGAGCCTCTACTTCTTCTTGATCCGTTACTAAAGATTCTTCTGAGTCAGAAAATTCTTGTCCTTGGAGAATTTCACCGATTGATAGAGCAAAGTCGTTATTTTCTTCTTGTTTTGGAGCAGGTTTTTCAAACTTGCGTTCTCTTTTCTTCGGTTTTTCTTTTGGTTTTTCTTCTTTTGGTTCTGTTAGAGCTTTAATGGATAAGCTAATTTTCTTATCTTCATTGTTAATATCTGTTACTTTAACTTCAATTTCATCTCCAACAGCTAACTTGTCAGATGGTTTTTCTACATGTTCTCTTGAAATTTGAGAAACATGAAGTAATCCATCAACGCCAGATTCCAAACGAACGAAAGCACCAAAGTCAAGTAGATTAACAACCTTTCCCTTAACAACATCGCCAACTTTTACTTCGCTAGTGAAAACATCCCAAGGTTTTTCTGTTGTTTGTTTTAAGCCCAAAGCGATTCGGTTGCGTTCGCGGTCCATTTTTAACACTTGAACTTCAACTTCTTGTCCTGGAGAAACAACTTCTGATGGATGTTTTACACGGTTCCAGGAAAGTTCTGAAATGTGAATTAAACCATCTACGCCTCCGATGTCTACAAAGGCACCAAAGTTAGTTAGACGTTGAACAGTTCCTTTAATGACATCGCCTTCTTGGATTTCGTTGTAAATGCGGTCTCTTACTTCTTCTAATTCTTCCGCTTCTACATTTTTACGAGATAAAACAAATTTACGTTTGTTTTTATCGAAATCAATGATTTCGCAGACCATTTCTGTTCCTACGTATTTTTGTAAGTCTCTTTGGAAACGAGTAGATACGTGAGAAGCTGGAATAAATCCATTTAAGCCTTCTACATCACAAGTTAATCCGCCCTTAACAACAGACTTGATGTTTGCAGTGACATGTTCTTTATTGTTATATTTTTCTTCCATATCGTCCCAAATCTTCATATTTGCAACGCGTTTAGTTGAAAGAACAACATTTCCGTCTCCATCATCCATTTTCATTACATAAACTTGAATTTCATCTCCAGGTTTATATAAGTCTTTTGGTAATACATCTGGATCACTAGATAGTTCTTCGCGAGAAATTATCCCATCAGCCCGATAGCCAATGTTGACCATGACTTCATTCTCTG
>JASBZN010000048.1 GCA_029983435.1 Urinicoccus sp.
AAACTGACCTCCTTAAGTTGGTTTATTAGTCCAACTTTTGGGGGTCAGTTCAGAATCTTACATTTTTAATTTTCCAATATTTCTTAGATAAGCACTAATCCGTTCAAAAGCAGCCAGGGTTTTTTCATAAACCAAACCGCTTTCTGGATCACAAATTCCATCTTTCATTCGATTTAGATGGGCATTTCGGAAGCGCTCAATATTTTCAGAAATGCTTAAGTCCATTTCTTTTGAAAGGGATCTACGAGCATTCCGATTGGGTTCTTTAGTAATAATTTCGTAGAAACGAAGGATGGAAGAGTTGATAACATCTAGTTCTTCATAGCATTTATCTGAAAAAGTTAATTTTCTGGCGTCCGTCATTTCTGCATATTCAGCAATGTTTTTAATATGGTCACCAATACGTTCCGCATCTCTTACAATCCGCATGTAACCAGTAAAGTAGGATGCTACGACATCATCCATAGGTTCACTTAAGACATCAATGACATAGCGGGTGATGTTTGAGTTTAGATAGTTAATGACTTCTTCGTTGTGTAGGATTTCTTTATGTTTTACTTCGTCATAATAGTAAAAGCATTCAATAGCTAAGCAATAATTTTTTAAAGAAACATCTAACATTCGTTCGGATTCCGCCCGAACGTCTGTTAAAACCAGGTTAGCATCGTAGACATTTTTTGGTTTAATATATTGTAGGGCCATAGAGTCTAGAGGTGCATCTTTCATAGGCAATAGGCGGGTAGCCAAACTTGCCAAGTGCTTAGAGAAAGGAAATAAGATAATGGTCGCAGTAACATTGAAAAGAGTGTGAAGATTAGCCAGTTGTGCTGCAGGCAAATCTTTGGAAATGGATAGAATAAAGGGTTCGATAGGAAACAATTGAGCCAATAGAATAAAGATGATGGTCCCAAACAAGTTAAACAAAACGTGAACCATAGCGGTTCTTTTTGCATTAACACTGGAGCCAACAGAAGATAAAATACTTGTAATACAGGTTCCAATATTAAAACCGCAAATAATGTACATACTACCTGTTAGGCCAATAAGACCTTTGTTGGATAGAGCTTGCAAAATCCCCATAGAAGCACTGGATGATTGGATTAAGGCTGTAATAATGCAGCCGACGACGACTCCTAAGATGGGATTTGAAATTTTTAGCATAAGGTCGGAAAACATTGGGCTGTTTTGCAAAGGACTCATGGAAGAACTCATAATTTCCATCCCCATAAACAAAAGGCCCAGCCCCATAATAACGGATCCAATACTTGACATGGTTTTTTTCTTGACAAATTTGTAGATAACAAAACCACCAAAAGCAAGGAGGGGAGCTGATTTTGTAATGTTTAAAGCAACCAATTGACCTGTTACTGTGGTCCCTATATTGGCACCCATAATGATGCCGACGGATTGGCGAATGGTCATAAGACCAGCGTTAACAAAACCTACAGTCATAACGGTTGTGGCAGATGAGCTTTGGATAATAGCTGTGACAATAATACCCACAAATAAACCCCTACCTGTAGAGGATGTTAAGTTTTCGATAATAGAGTGAAGTTTTTTACCTGCGGTGGTTTCCAAACCTTCACTCATTAAATCCATTCCGTATAAGAATAGGGCCAAGCCACCAAGCATGGCAAAAACCGTATAAATGGACATAAAAACCCCCTAAATATTCTCTATTTAATCATAACCCATCTAGGGAATCTTTTCAAAGGAATATTTAATAAAATTAAATTTTTTGTAAGGATTTAAAACCTATCTTACCTGAAGAAGAAACAACAAACATGATATAATAGATTCAGAGGTGAAAAATGAAAATTTTAGATCGGATTAATGAACTGGCTAGACTGGAAAAAACCAGAGATTTAACAAAAGAAGAAAAAGCAGAACAAGCACAATTGCGAAAGGAATATTTAGAAGATTTTAGAAAAAATTTCCGTTCTACTTTACTTAACACAAAGGTAGTGGACCAAGAAGGACGAGATGTTACGCCAGAAAAACTAAAAAGAGAAAAGGAAAAGTAAAAAATGATTAACTGGGTGCTTAAAAGGGGAAAATTTGGAACAAAGAATGAAAACAGAACCAAGATTTCTCTTTTGGCAGGTTTAGTGGGGTTAATTTCCAATGGACTTTTGACCTTGGTAAAAGTTATTATTGGTTTGGCTTCGGGATCCGTATCTGTTTTAGCAGATGCTATGAATAATTTAATGGATTCCACATCTTCCATTATTACTATAGCAGGAACCCATTTTGCAGATAAGCCAGCAGATGAAGATCATCCCCAAGGGCACGGAAGAATTGAATATATTACGGGTTTAATTATTTCTTGTTTTGTTATCTTGGTGGGCTTGGAGTTTACTAAAACAAGTATTGACCGGATTATTCATCCCCAAGCTACTCGCTTTAGCTTAGTGGGCATTGTTATCTTATGTATATCTATTGCTGTTAAATTTTGGCAGTCGATTTTTAATAAAAAGGTAGGAGAGGCTATTGATTCTACGCCTTTACAAGCTACAGCAGTGGATTCTTTAGGAGATTGTCTAGTAACAGGAGCTGTACTAGTGTCCATGATTTTTGACTCTTTTACTTCTTTTCCTATTGATGGAGTCGTGGGGTTAGTGGTTTCTATTTTAATTATTAAGAATGGATGGGAATTAATTGCCCAAACCATGAGCATTTTAATTGGTGAGGCTCCTAGTCCAAAGACATACCAAGAGCTTCAGGACCGGATGATGTCCTATGACCATGTTTTGGGAGTCCATGACATTATTTTTAATAATTATGGTCCAGACCAAACCATTGTGGTTTTAGATGCAGAGTTTCCGAGTAACCTGTCCCTTGTTGCAGTTCATAAAATTGTGGATCGAGCGGAGAGGGAAATTTCTAAGGCTATGGATATTCATTTGATTATTCATGTGGATCCTGTAGGGGGAGAGTCGGTTTTTGAAAATGAGATTATGCAGGTAATGGATATTTTTGTTAAAGAAACCAAAGGAGTGGATAGTTATCATGATCTTATGGTGGACTTACAGAGCAAAAAATTGTATGTGGATTTAACTGTCTTGGGATGTGTTTATCCTAGCAATTCGTCTAGAAATCGAGTAAAAGATAGGTTTTTAGCTTGCTTAGGGGAAAATTTCCCAAACTTACAAGCAGAAGTGAATATTGATTTAAAATATTAGGTGGTTTAGATGAAGTGTTGCATTATTGGCGATAATTTAATTGCCCTGGATTTGGTAGAACGGTTTTTAAAACAAGAAGTGGATGTTTACTGGTTTACGCAAAATTATTATACAAGCTACCCCCAAAACATCCACTTAAAAGTGGAAGAATTTTCTCCAGAGAATTTAGGAAAACATGGGAATATGGACTACACCATCCTAGTGGGGGACAGAGATGAAGAAAATATTTTACAGGCCTACCTTTGTAAAAAGCAAATGGATACCTACACCATTGTTTTGATTCAAAACCACGAATCTCAAGCCTTAGGAGTCTTAAAAAATTTTGACTTTGTAGATGACTACTTCTATCCTTCTGAACATATGGCGGAGTATATCATTAACTATTCTATTGAGGAGAGGGGCCTACCTAGAATCAAATACCTCCACCCAGAGTTAAATATTTGGGCGTATATCTTGGAGCAAAGGCATCCTAAAATAGGGTCTAAGGTAAAGGATTTAGCCTTAAAAGGCACCTTGATTGTAGCGATTTACAGGAAGGGAGACTTTTTAATTCCCCAGGGAAATACTGTTTTAAGGCAAGGAGATCGGCTCTACCTTTTGGGAGATGGATCTGTGGAGGCTTTCCGCCGGCAAGAAGGCCACGGACAGGAAGAAACCAAGGGAAAGGCTTTTTGGATTTTAGGAGACTCTCACCATGTAAAAGAACTGGCCCTTTGCTTGGAGGAAGAAGGGCATGAATGTTTCGTAACGATTCCTAAGGATCAGTCCCTAAAGGCTTGGAGACAAGCCCTTCCTAAAGCCTATGTAAATCAAGGGGACTTAACGGACCTGAAAACCTTTAAGGAAATGGATACTGGAAGGGTTCAAGCGACTATTTTTGCCAGTAAAAAGGATGATGAAAATGTGGTTATGAGCCTTTTAGCTCAGGAAATAGGCTTGTTAAAAACTGTCTGTCTTTTGGACCACAAAGACTATGCCAAGGTAATGGAAAAAACCTTTCATGGAATTCAAATCCTTCCAAGGATGGAACTAACGGGGCAAGTCTTTTCTATGGTTCACTTGCCGGGGAAAATTCACATTACCCACCTCCCTGGAGGAACTTGCGAAGTTTTGGAACTGGATCTTTTAGAAGATTCCCCTATTATTCAAAAGACCTTAAGGGATCTCACCCTGCCAAAGGGAGTTATTGTGGCAGCAGTTTTGAGAAATAAACAAGTGATTATTCCCAGCGGGAACTTAGACTTCAAGGTAGATGACCGCTTAGTTATTCTAGAAAGGACAAGTGTCCGGGAAGAGCTCATCAGGCGGATTTACAAAAAAGATCAGCAGTCGATGTTAAAAAAATGGATTGTGAGGGTAAAATGAAGGAAATTTTTCACAACGATTGGCAGCAATGTTTGGCAGAGGAAATGGAAAAGCCTTATTACCAGGAATTACGGAGACTTTTACTGGAAGAATATAAAAATTATGCCATTTACCCACCAATGGAGGATATTTTTAATGCCCTCCAAACGACTTCCTATCAGGATACGAAAGTGGTTATTTTAGGCCAAGACCCTTATCACAAAAAAGGTCAAGCTCACGGCATGGCTTTTTCTGTCCAAAAAGGGGTTCCAGTTCCTCCTAGTCTACAAAATATTTACAAGGAGCTTCAGGATGATTTAGGACTTCCTATTCCTCAAACAGGCTATTTAATGCCCTGGGCTCACCAGGGAGTACTTCTTTTAAATACAACCCTAACGGTTCGGGAAAGAAGCCCTATGAGCCATAAAGATATTGGATGGGAAATTTTTACCGATGCCATCTTGTCTCTTTTAAATCAAAAAGACGAGGCATTGGTTTATATTTTATGGGGCGCCCACGCTCGTTCTAAAAAAAGACTATTAAATAATCCAAAGCACTTGATATTGGAGGCGCCACATCCATCTCCCCTATCGGCTTACCGGGGTTTTTTTGGGTCAAAGCCCTTTTCCAAGACCAATAAATTTTTAGAAGAAAACAACTTACGTCCTATTGACTGGTCCTTAAAGGAGTAAATTATGTTACCGATTCATGTAAAAATGGAAAAACGGAAAGTGGGGTCCATTCCTCTAATTCACCTTTATCCTAAAGGAGGAGGTCATAGTAAGATGGTCTATTACCACGGTTGGGATTCCAGTGCAGAATCTTCTATCTTTCGAGGAGGAATTTTTTCCAGCTATGGTTTTGACACTTATTTACCAGATGCTCTTTATCATGGGGAAAGAAAAGATTCAAAGGTATTAAATACAGAAGAAGACATTGATTGGAAAAAATTAATGGATATAGTCCAAACCAATAAAGAAGAGTTTGGGCAAATTTTAGATTTTATCCAAGGGGGGAGGGTCTATGTTAGTGGTCACTCTATGGGTGCCTTAACAGTGGGTCTTTTAGTGCGAGATTATCCGGTTTTAGGAGGTCTTGCCTTTAATGGATCTTTTGACTTTCAAGCCTTAGCTGATTTTTACAAAGTGGAAGAAAAATTACAGGGAATTGATTTTCCCATGGATGATTTAGGAGCCTATAAAAATAAACTTCTTTATCTAGCCAATGGTGGCCAAGATGAAAGTATCCCAGCCCATCAACAGGAAGGTTTTTACAAGACCTTACTTAAGGCGGGAGTGGATTCTTGTCACTTTAGTCTTTTTGAAGATGTGGGCCATGTGGTGACAACCAATATGATGGATGATGCTCTTCACTATCTTTTTAGCCAGGACCCAGAGCTTCAAAAATAAGTTAAGGAGGATGAAAAGATGCGGAGAAACGAAAAGAGCCAAAGTCAAGAGTGGTGCCAAGAGCGATTAAAAAAAGCGCCTTATGGAGTCTTATCTCTTGTGGATAGTAAAAAAAGACCGTACGGAATTCCCTTAAATTTTGTCTATGACGAAGAGAAAATTTATATTCATGGAGCCAGGTCTGGAGAAAAAGTAGATTCCATTGACCAAGGGGCGAAAGCCTGCTTTACTGTAATTTCCAAAGGGGAAATCGTCGCTGAAAAATTTTCTACTAATTATGAATCGGTAGTTTGTTTCGGAACAATTAGACCCTTAGAAGAAAAACAAAAAAAGGTCCAAGCGCTAAAAATGTTGATTGAAAAATATTCCAAAGATTTTTTGCAAGAGGGATTTGCATATGTAGAAAGAGATGTTGAGGGCACACAAGTTTTCGTCTTGGAAATTGAAGAAAAAACAGGCAAAAAGAATCAAGAATAAAAAAGATCAAGCCGAAAGGCTTGATCTTTTTTATAGAAAGCGATAAATTAATGAATTTTTTCAAAATAGCCTAAGGATTTGTAGAGGGAGTGGGACAAAAGATAGTCTTCCAAGGAGTAGATGCGTCTTTTTGCCCAGTTAGAAGCAATAAAATAATCTTTTCCATCTTTTTCAAAGAGGCCGGTAATGGTAATCCAGTGGTTATGGAAGTGACGATTTTTATGGTTATAGGTTAAAAGAAGAAGAGGATAGTTTTTTTCCAAAGCCTCCAGGATAAAATGTTTTACTTCTGGGACGGTGAATTTGCCTTTATAGAGGACCAGACGGTAGGTTTTTGGACAAAAACTTTCCATCAAAGTTTGGAGGATAGAGAAACTGGGAATACCCCAAGGTCTTGGGAGCCAAGGTTTTACCATTGCGTTTAGGTAGGCGGCAGCTTCTTCAACGCTAGTAACAGAAACGATTTTTTCATAAATTAAAATATTTAAAAGGCCTGACAAGCCACAAGACCGGTTGGATATATAGGTATTTTTTCCCATCCAGGCCTGGTGGACGCCGTAGTGACCTTCAATTCTTGGGAAGTTCAGTTCAATTTTTTTCAAAGATTTCTCTCTTTCTTTTTTCAAAAAAATATATATGGTACAATAGGAATAATAAAAATTTATAAGAGGAGGTTCTTATGTCCTGGGAATGGTCAATTCTATACTTTTTTCAAGAACTACATACCCCTGTTTTGGACCAAATAATGATTGTAATTACCCACCTGGCTTCTAAGGGGGCTTTTTGGCTTAGTTTGGGAGTTGTTTTTCTCTTTTTCAAAAAAACCAGGTCTTTGGGACTTACCATGTTGGTGAGTATTCTATTTTCTTTTTTAATTGGGAACCTCTTTTTAAAAAACTTAGTGCAAAGGTCGAGACCCTATTGGTTGGATCCATCTGTTTCTATTTTGGTCCCCCACTTAAATGACTATTCTTTTCCCAGTGGCCACACCATGGTGAGTTTTTCAGGGGCCTTACCTATTTATTATTATAACAAAAAATGGGGAATATGGAGCCTAGTTTTGGCTACTTTAATTGCCCTGTCCCGGCTCTACCATTTTGTTCATTTTCCAACAGACCTTATAGGGGGCTTTTTGGTAAGTTTTCTTTCTGTTCATTTAGCCATAAAGATCCTCCATTTATTTGAAAGTAAAAAAGGCCTCTAGTTTAGAGGCTTTCTTCTTATCTTAAGAAGAAAAGGAGAAGTAAGATGATATCAAGAAAGAAAATTCGAAGTTTTTTAAGAACGCCAGACATTGACGACTTATTAGAGAAAAAAATTGAGAAGTGTGAAGATTTAATTCAAAAAAACATCCAAGTAAGACAAGTCCGAAAAAAAGTAGACAAAGTGGACTTTTTTGGTCCTTCAAAAACCTTGTTAGACCTAGA
>JASBZN010000049.1 GCA_029983435.1 Urinicoccus sp.
AGAGATGCCTATGGCTAAGTTGTCCGTCCCGAAAAGGCTCCCTATTGCCACACCGAAGCAAATCCCAAGGGCCAGGCCTTCGGATAGATAAGTTTCGTCTTTCTCTTCCTCTTCACTTTTTTTCTTAGCCTGGTAAATCATGTAAACCACCAGGAGGCAGACTAAAATGAAGGGCCCTATTATTTTTAAAATTTCCACATCTCTCCACCTCTTTTAAAAACCGTCAGTGGGATCCTCCTCTGACGGTTTTATTTAGCCTCAATGGCCCTTATGACTTACTTATTTTTTCCAATACCCGGCGGTTGGCTTCCAGGGTCTTTTGAATGACATCTTCTGTATGGGCATCACTTAAAAAGATGGCTTCAAATTGAGCTGGAGCTAGAATAAATCCCTCTTCCACCATGCCATGGAAGTACTTTTCATAGAGGTCCGTATCGGCAGCTTGGACGTCATCAAAGGACTTGATTTCGTCAAACTCACCAAAGAAAAGGCTCATCATTCCATGGAAACGAGTTACTTTTCCAGGAATTCCCACTTCTTTTAAGTTTTTACAAAAGCCTTGGTCCAGTTCCAGGGCAAATTGGTCTAATTTATCATAAATTTCAGGATGACTTTCCAGTTCGTGAAGGGTATCTAGACCCATCTTCATGGCCAAGGGGTTCCCGGACAGAGTTCCTGCTTGGTAAACGCCTCCCAAGGGAGAGAGTTTTTCCATGATTTCTCGAGAGCCAGCAAAGGCTCCTACTGGTAGGCCACCACCAATGATTTTTCCGTAGGTGTAGAGGTCAGCCTTCACATCAAAAAATTCTCCAACAGACCCGTACCTGGTTCGAAAGCCTGTAATGACTTCATCAAAAATCAAAATGGCTTGGTTTTGGTCACAAAGTTTTCTTAGGCCCTGTAAAAATTCCTTGTCTGGAATGACCACTCCCATGTTTCCTGCAATGGGTTCAATAATGATGCAGGCAATTTGGTCTTTAAATTCTTGAAATTTAGCCTCAACATCTTCCAAGTCGTTGTAACGGCAAACCAGGGTATCCTCAATCGTGGCTTGGGGAACTCCTAAAGATGTTGGAGCATGGTAGGTTAAGGTTCCAGACCCACTCTTTACTAGAAGGCCGTCAGAATGCCCATGGTAGCAACCTTCAAATTTAATAATTTTATTTTCCCCCGTATAGCCCCGGGCCAGGCGAATGGCGGACATGGTAGCTTCTGTTCCAGAATTTACCATCCGAACCATATCGGTTTTGGTGGCCTTGGTAAAGGTTTCTGCCATTTCCACTTCCACATCGGAAGGCAAGCCTAGGGTGATGACTTCTTCTAGGTAGCCTTGGGCTTTTTTAATCAAATCTTGCCGGCTGTGACCTAGGATCATGGGACCCCAGGACCCAATGTAGTCAATGTATTCCTTTCCCTCAGTGGAATAAATTTTACAACCCTTGGCCCGATTAAAGAAAATGGGATCCATATGGACGGACCCAAAGGCCCGGACGGGAGAATTGACTCCTCCAGGAATGACTTTTTTGGCACGGTCGTAAAGGGTCATTGTTTTTCCTCCTTGAGTTTACGAGCCATTTCCTTGGCATGGTAGGTGATAATAATTTGGGCTCCAGCTCGTTTCATGGCAATTAAACTTTCGTAGATAATGGATTCATTGACAAGCCCTTGTTGGATGGCATTTTTCAGCATGGAATATTCCCCACTGACATTGTAAACCACGATGTTGGTATTAAAGTGTTCTTTTACATCCTTTACCACATCCAGGTAGGCCAGGGCTGGTTTGATAATAATAAAGTCGGCATCTTCTTCTAGGTCTAGTTCCACCTCTCTTAGGGCTTCCCTGCCATTGTGAAAGTCCATTTGATAGGATTTTCGGTCTCCAAAGGAAGGAGCGGAATCAGCAGCTTGGCGGAAAGGACCATAATAGCTAGAGGCAAATTTTGCACTATAGGCCATAATGGGCACATT
Source organism: Urinicoccus sp. (assembly GCA_029983435.1). Taxonomy (GTDB): domain Bacteria; phylum Bacillota; class Clostridia; order Tissierellales; family Peptoniphilaceae; genus Urinicoccus. Next base: position 1,969 of record JASBZN010000049.1, read on the forward strand.
TTCAAAGCCGTTGTTATCTAAAAGATGGCGGATTTCTCGCACCCGGAAGTCCATCATATCCGATGGCGCAACAATATCGGCGCCAGCCTTGGCATGGGATAGGGCAATTTTTGCAATATATTGACTGGTGATGTCGTTGATCACTTGGCCCTCTTCATCTAAGATTCCACAGTGGCCATGGTCTGTATATTCACACATGCAAACATCGGTAATAACCAAGAGGTTGGGGTGGAGGGATTTAATTTTTCTCACACCCCGTTGGATGATTCCATCTTCTGCATAGGCTTGGGACCCTTTTGCATCCTTATGGTCAGGAATTCCAAAGAGGATCACACCAGAAATACCCAGTTCTTCAATTTCTTTAATTTCTTGGTCCAGTTGGTCCAAAGAAAAATGATAGACGCCTGGCAAGGAAGGGATTTCTTTTTTGATTCCCTCTCCTTCTACCAAAAAGAGTGGGTAGATAAAGTCCTTGGCCGATAGGCTATTTTCTTCTATCATCTTCCGCATTAAAGGATTATTTCTAATTCTTCGCATTCGCATTTTTTACGTCCTCCTTTATCCATTGAACCATGGAAGGGATGGTTGCTTTTTGGGAGCAACCACTCACCTCTAAGCCTTGGTCTTCAATGGCCTTACTTGTAATAGGTCCAATACTAACAATCTTTGCCCCTCTTAAAGACTCTTTACCATAGTGGCTGACAAAGTTATTTACTGTTGAGGATGAGGTGAAGAGAATATAGTCAAGGGGTCCTTGAATTTCCTCCATGTGGTGGGGGGAAACATTTCTGTAGACCACTAGGTCGTCTACTTCTCCCACATCCTTATATTGGTCTAGAAGGTCTTGTCTCGACTTATTGGAATGGGGAATAAATAATTTTTTATTTTCTCCCTCTTCTGCCTTGAGTTTTTCTACTAGGGATTCTCCTACATACTCTTCTGGAAGTATGTCGGCTTTTAGGCCGTATTTCCCAAGACATTCCTTGGTCTTTTCCCCAATGACGCAGAGTTTAACTCCAGCCAAGTCCCTTATGTCTTTCAGGGCAAGATAGGTCTCCATAAAGATCTCGACTGCATTGACGGAGTGGAAAATCACGTAGTTAAAGTCTTGGGCCTGGATTCTTTCTTCCAGGGTCTTTTGGTGGACTCTTTCCAGTTGGATGCAAGGAGCTTCAATCACTTCCGCTCCCAAGTCCCGAAGGCTTTTCGCCAATTTAGAAGCCTGGGTCCGGGCCCTGGTAATGACAATTCGTTGGCCGAAAAGGGGGAGGTTTTCATAAAAGTTTAGTTGGTCTCTTAGATTTACCACTTCCCCAATAACAATCAGGCTGGGAGAGCCAAAGCCCTTGCCTTCAATGTCTTTACAAATATTCCCTACAGTGGAGGTGATGGTTTTTTGGTCAGGATAGCCTCCATGCATAATGACGGCACAGGGTCTTTCAGGGTCCATCCCTGCTTCCATAAGTTCCCCAGTAATAAGGGAGAGGTTGTTTAAGCCCATGTAAAAGACCAAGGTTCCCTCTAAGTCTGCGTAGGTATGAAAGTCGCCAGGGTCCCCCTTCTCCCGGTGGCCTGTAATAAAAGAAATAGACGTTGCCTTTCCCCGGTGGGTGGCTGGAATCCCAGCATACATAAGGGAGACAATCCCTGAAGTAAGGCCTGGAATCACTTCAAAATCCACGCCATGGTCCTTGCAATAAAGAGCTTCTTCCCCGCCGCGACCAAAGACGTAGGGGTCTCCCCCTTTAAGGCGGAGAACTTTTTTTCCTTCCATGGCCTTTTCTACCATCAATTCATTGATTTGGTCTTGGGTAAGGTAGTGGTTGTTGGCAGCCTTGCCAGCATAGTATATTTCTTTTTTCCCCTGGTAGGGTGCAATGAGGTCTGGGTTTAAGAGGCGGTCATGAATTAAGACGTCGCACTCTTTTAAAGCCTCCATGGCCCGAAGGGTAATGAGGTCTGTGGGGCCAATTCCAGCTCCTGTAATTTTAACACTTCCTTTGGTCATCAACAGCCTCCTTTAAGTCTTGGGCCAATTATTCTGCTAGCTCCATCCGGTCTTTAAGGGGACCTTCTAGGTCTTTTTCTACAAAGACTGTTCCCTCTTCATTTCCAAAACAGGCCTTTAGGTAGATGCGGTCATGGTCAATCCGACTACAAATTCCCATGGGGGTTTGGCAACCTCCATCCAGGCTCTTTTGAAACTGACGTTGGGTTTGGTAGTGGAATTTGGTTTTTTCGTGGGCCAAGGGCTTTAAGAGGTCCTTCATCTTTTGGTCCTCTTGGCGGATTTGCAGGGCCAAAATCCCCTGGCAAGGGGCTGGAATCAACTCATCTTCTGAAAAAATGTGTTGAACTCGGTCCTGGTAACCAGCTCGAATCAAGCCTGCATAGGCCAACACCACCCCGTCTAGATTTTCTTTTTCAATCTTGCCCATCCGGGTTTCAATGTTCCCTCGAATAGGTACTGTTTGGCAATTGGGATAGAGCTTTTTCAGTTGCAGGGCCCGTCTTAAACTTCCCGTTCCAATCTTGTGGGCTCCATCTTTACACAAGGGCTTGTTGTTTTTCGTTATAAGGACGTCCCGAGGGTCTGCAGCCTTTGGGGGGTCCACAAAACAAAGTCCGGGAGTCGTGTCCCCGGGCATATCTTTCATAGAATGAACTGCAAGGTCAATCTCTCCATCCAAAAGGGCCCTTTCAATTTCCTTGACAAAAACGCCCTTGGTCCCCACATCCTTAATGGCCCTGTGGAGCACTTCATCTCCCTTGGTGGAAATCTTTACTATTTCCACTTCTATTTCAGGATAATGATCTCGAATCATCTGAGCCACTAGCTGGGTCTGTAGGACTGCTAGGTTGCTCTTCCGAGTTCCCAATCTTATCTTCATTGATTTCCTCCAAATATCTTTTTACACTTTCGCGGTCTTGCCCATACAGGTCTTTAATCACTTTACTTCTTTCCTGGTCATCCCAGTCTAGGAGTTTTTCCCGAATTTGGACTAAGAGGTCCAGTTTTTCCAGGTCCAAATCCTCCAATACTCCTTCTAGGTCCTGGCCTACAAGCCGGGTTAGGGTGGGGCTTAAACCTCCTGAAGACAGGCTCGCCACCAGGGGTCCTTTTTCCATAATCTTATTCATAAGAAAAGAAGAATCGCTTTTTTTATCACAGCGGACATAGAGGATTCGTTTGGTTTTTGCGTAATCTTCCATGGCCTGGTTGAGGTCGGGACTGTTGGTTGCAATGACTAAGAGGTCATAGCCCATAAAGATAAAGTCCTTACGAAGGTATTGCCCCTTTAAACGAAGGCGGTCTGGGTACTTCTTTACTAGGTCTACCAAGTCATCTGTAAAGGACTCTGCCAAAACATAAATCATAAAGTCCCCCCTTAAAAGGGATCGAACCTTTCGGGTGGCAATTTGCCCTCCACCTAAAACCAGGACTTTTTTTCCTTGGGAATCAATGGAAATAGGATAGTATCTCATGAACCGAAAACCTCCTTCAAAACAGCAATGGTCACTTCTTTTCGGTCACTTTCTTCCATTTGCCGCACCGACAACATGGGTTCTCGAACCACCTTTTTTAAGGCAGACCGAACAATTTTATCTACCTTTAGTTGCTCGTTATGGGTCAGGTCCGTCTTTCGAAAAATATAGCGGAGCGTGTCATCTGCAATTTCATCGCAGCGTTCGTTTAAAGACTTCATAATGGGGTCTACCTTGCTTTCAGAAATCCAATGCTTTAAATCCCCAATAATCTCTTGAATCTCTGGTTTGTAGCTTTCTAAAACTTCCTTGTTTTCCGCCAGGTTTTTCTCTCCAATTTCCTGCAAGGAATCAATATCGTAAAGAACCACTTCATCCAAGTTTCCAACCTCTGGGTCCACATCCCTAGGCAGGGATAAATCCATAATGGCCAAGGGCTTGGTCCGCTTTAAAAGGTCTCTAGGGTTGATAATGGTGTGGGGGCTGGCAGTAGCAGAAATTAAAATATCCACATCCACCAGACCCTTGAGGCGGTCCTCAAAGGGCAAAATTTCCAAGGCATGGTATTTTTGCTGCATCTTAATGGAGTTTTCATAAGTCCGATTACAAGCCACCACATCGGCTCCCCGTTCAATTAAATAGTTCAGGGCCAAAGACCCCATCTCTCCTAGGCCAATAATCATACAACGAGAAATGGATAGGTCAAAGAGTTCTTCCATCTTCTTTACTCCAATATAGGCAATACTGATAGGCTTATCGGAAACCCCAGATTCGGTCTTGACCTTTTTGGCAAAGGTAATGGCTTCCCTAAAAATTTTATTTAAAATCTTTTGGGAACTGTTTAAATCCATGGCCGTGGTGTGGGCATCTACCACTTGACCCAAAATTTGGTCCTCTCCAATAATCATGGAATCCAGGCCAATGGCAACATAAAATAAGTGTTCCAAGGCCTCGTCCCCAATTTTACAAATTAGGTCCTTCTCTTCCAAGTCAATTTGGAAGTAGTCCTTTAAATAAGTAACCACCAGGTCCAAGTCTTGGTCTGGTTGGCTGGATAAAAAATATATTTCAGATCGGTTGCAAGTGGATAGAATCACCAATTCGGAAATAGACTCTCCCATGAGGTGGTCTGTCACTTCAATAATATCTGTTTCCTTAAAATGCACCCTTTCTCTAATTTCAATGGGTGCTACATGGTGGTTAATTCCAACAAGGCAAAATTTCATACAATAAACGCTCCTCCATCTATAGGGATTAATCTACCCCATTATTATATCTCAAAATTCTCCAGAATTAAAGATAAGGGAATGGACAAATAAGAATCATTTATAAATACTCCTGTCTCTTCTATCCTTCCCTCAACAAAAAAGAGAAGACTCACTTGTCTTCTCTTTTTTTCTTTACTTTCTTTAAGCGGAAAAAATCTTCCCTTTCTTTTTCCGCTAAGACATCTTCTATCATCTTAATGTTTGCCGTAAACTTAGGAATTTGAATCTTATCTAAGGCATTGGCCCGTTTGGCCGTTTGCTTAATTTCTTGGGCAATACGAAAGACGCTGGTTTCCACTTCTGCCAGCTCATAGATATAGTAAAGGAGCTTGTTAAAATCCAAAGAAGCTTGGTCAAAGGCCGCTGTGGATTGGTGGAAAGAATACTCCGTCTTTAGGGGCTCCTTGTGGTAGTTGATTTTTGGTACTTCCACTCCCATAACAGACCGAGACTTCAGGTCAAAGTCCTTTTCCAAGGCCATGGATTGGGAAAGACCTTCCACATTTTCTGACCCCATGACAATCGTTGCATCGATTAAAGACCCGTAGGACTGTTCAATCATGGAGTGGATCTCCCCTTGGAGCTTTCTGGCCTTGGCATTTAACCGCATCATTTCTTGAATAAGAACGGTTCTTTTTTTATCTAAAAGTTCATAGCCCTTTTGAGCAAAGGCAACTTGGTCTTTTAAGTTTAATAAATTGGCCTTAGTGGGAATTACACGATTAGCCATTCTTTTTCCTCAAAAATTCTTCTTTTAATTCTGGAGAAATCCGGTCTAGGCTGGTTTCTGGTAAGAGCCTTAAGAGCTCCCAACCCAAGTCTAGGGTTTCTTCAATATCTCGGTTGCTTTCGCTGCCTTGGTTAATAAATTGATCCTCAAAAGCTTCCCCAAACTTCAAGACCTTTTGGTCCTCTTCTGACAAGTCTTCTGCTCCAATAATTTGTGCCAAAGCTCGGACTTCTTGCACCCTAGAATAAGATGCAAAGAGCTGGGAAGATAAGCTGTCGTGGTCTTTTCTCGTGTAGCCTTCTCCAATCCCATACATCATTAGCCGGGATAGTGAGGGTAATACTTGGATTGGCGGGTAAAGACCTTGCCCTGCC
>JASBZN010000050.1 GCA_029983435.1 Urinicoccus sp.
GTTCGTTTAGAAGGGCCAAGTTCCATAGTCTTAGGTGAAGAAGCCCGCTTTTCCATGAAGGGCTGGGACGCCAACTATGTGCCGAAAAAAACGCAAGAGATGAAACAATTCTACCGGGTGGGCGATCAAATGCTTCAAGGAAACGCCTACATTGGCCGTCAAGTGGGTCAAGTTCAAGTGGTGGGAAATATTAATGGAATCCGCAACACCATGAACTTAAAAGTAGAAGGATCTGAAGCCTTAAAATCCCTGGGAGGAAAGTTTGCGAATCCAAAACTTGGACCAGGAATGAATACGACCTTTAGTCTTCAAGGTAAGAAGAAAAATGGCAAGGACGTAACCATTGATCCTTCTGTGGCCACGTACAGCTTGGAAGGTTTTATTGGACAGGTCCAAGGAAATAACAGCTTAGAAATTGTGGACACCCAAGACAAGGCTCTAGGATATTTAAAGGTTCAATACGACAAAATGACAGTGAAGCTTCCAGTCTTTAATAAAGACTACCGCCTGATCGAAATGGCCATTGGTAAGAAAAACTATACTTTAGATGGAGCAAAGAAATCCATGGATGTTGCGCCCTTGGCAACCAACAATCGGACCCTGGTTCCTCTTCGCTTTTTACTAGAAAGTCTTGGAGGAAAAGTCAATTGGGACCAAGAAAGACAAGTGGTAGAAATTAACCATAAAAACCATGAAATTATTCTTCCTTTGGACCAAACTACGATTTTGGTAGATGGTCAAGAAGTAGTTATTGATACACCTGCTATGGTGAAAAATCAACGGACCCTAGTTCCCCTTCGATTTGTAGTGGAAAACCTAGGGATGACTGTAGACTACCAACAAGAAGGACAAATCGTTCGGATATTGGAAAAACTGCCTCCAGCAGCTTAAAAAAGATAAAAGAGCCTTCTCCCAGGAGAGGGCTTTTTTCTTAAAAGGAGAAAAATGTGTTAAAGGCAATTCTTTTTGATTTAGACGGCGTGATTTTGGATTCTCTAGATATGTGGCAACAGTTGGGACCAAATTTTATCCGGAGCTTGGGTCTTGAAGCGGAAGAAAACCTAGATAAAATTCTCTATAGCCTGACAAGCCAGGCAGGGTATCGCTATCTAAAAGAAAACTATCATTTATCTTTATCTATGGAAGAGATTGAGGAGAAAATACGGGAAAGGATTCAGACCTTTTACTTGGAAGAGCCGATTTTAAAAGAGGGAATTCCAGAACTTTTAAGCTACTTAAGAAGAGAAGAAATTCCCTGCTTTTTATGCACCCAAACACCTAAGGACTTGGCCCAAGGAGCCTTGGAAGTGTTAAACCTAGACTCGTGTTTTCAAAAAATCTGGTCTACAGACGGCAGGACCAAAGGGAAAGAAGACCCAGAAATCTTTCAAGAGATTTTGCAAGATCAAGCATTAAAAGGCCCAGAAGTTTTATTAATTGAAGATAGTCTTTTTGCTATTGAAACAGCCAAAACCTTGGGTATCCAAAGCCTCTATATAAAAAATTCTAGGGATTTTGAAAAGAGGAATGACCTAGACCATCTTCCAGACGACTGTCTACAAGAAGGCCAAGACCCTCTTTCCATGGTAAAAAGAATTCTCAAGAGGTCCCAATAAAAGGGATTGCCTTAAAGCCAGGGTCCAAGACCTTGTCAAGTAAGGGGATTTTTGCTATAATGGATTCAATTTTATAGGACAGTGAAGAGAAGTAGTAGCCAGGGGACATGGATAGAGACTAGGCGGTTGGTGGAAGCCTAGGATGGAAGCTGGTGAATCCGTCTTGGAGTCTATCAATTGAGTGAGCATTATGCTAACTGGGGTGGCACCGCGGAGCTTTTTCGTCCCTTGACGAAGGAGCTTTTTTATTTAAAGAAAGGAATGTCATGTTAGATTTAAAATTTGTCAGAAATCATCCAGAAGAAGTAAAGGAAAATATTAAAAAGAAATTCCAAGACCAAAAGTTACCCCTGGTAGACCAGGTTATTGCCTATGATGAAGAATATCGGGCCTTGAAGACCAAGGGAGATGACCTTCGGGCCATTCGGAATAAAAAGTCCAAAGAAATTGGCAAGTACATGAGTCAAGGAGATAAAGACCAAGCAGAAAAGATCAAGGCAGAAGTTGTTCAAGTTAACCAAGACATCGAAGCCGACCAAGCTAAGACGTTGGAATTGGAAGAAAAAATTCGGGAAATTATGATGAAAATTCCTCAAATGATTGACCCTTCCGTTCCCATTGGCAAGGACGATACAGAAAATGTAGAAATTGAAAAATTTGGGGAACCCTTGGTTCCAGACTATGAAATTCCCTACCATGTGGATATTATGGAAGGCTTAAATGGCTTGGACCTGGATTCTGCTAGAAAAACTTCTGGAGCAGGTTTTTATTATCTACAAGGAGATATTGCGAGACTCCACTCTGCAATTTTAGCCTATGCCCGAGATTTTATGATTAACAAGGGTTTTACCTATTGCGTTCCTCCTTTTATGATTCGGTCGGATGTAGTCACTGGGGTCATGAGTTTTGATGAAATGGAAGATATGATGTATAAGATTGAAGGAGAAGACCTCTATCTGATTGGGACCAGTGAACACTCCATGATTGGCCGCTATATCAACACCATCCAAGAAGAGGATAAGTTGCCTTTAACCTTGACTTCTTATTCTCCTTGTTTCCGAAAAGAAGTAGGAGCCCATGGCATTGAAGAACGTGGCGTTTACCGGATCCACCAATTTGAGAAGCAAGAAATGGTCGTTATTTGTAAACCAGAAGAAAGTAAGGATTGGTTTACAAAGCTTTGGCAATATACGGTAGAATTATTCCGGTCTATGGAGATTCCTGTTCGGACCCTGGAATGTTGTTCTGGGGACTTGGCAGACCTTAAGGTCAAGAGCTTGGATGTAGAAGCTTGGAGCCCTAGACAGAAAAAATACTTTGAAGTGGGATCTTGTTCCAACTTGGGAGATGCCCAAGCAAGACGATTAGGCATCCGCATCCGGGGAGAAGAGGGGAATTATTTTGCCCATACCCTAAATAACACCGTTGTGGCACCGCCTAGAATGCTCATTGCCTACTTGGAAAACCACCTCCAAGAAGACGGCAGAGTAAGAGTTCCTGAAGCTCTTCAACCCTACTTGGGAGGCCATGAATTTTTAGAGCCAGTAAAAAAGTAAAGAAAAATAAATAGGGGTTCTCTTCTTGAACCCAACCGTGTATAATAGGAGATAAGAAAATCGAAGGGGAGTAGCTTATCTTTCTTTCTCGTCAGTTCGGATTTATCCCGGGAAAGGACCCTCAGTGGTAGCAAGACCTTTGTTTCCGAAAGGAAACAAGGGTCTTTTTTAAAGAAAGGAGACAGATATGCAGTGGTACAATCTAGATAAAAAAGCTGTAATAGAAAAGCTAGAGACCAATATGGAAACTGGCTTGAGCCAGGCACAAAGTAACGAACGCCTGGAAAAATATGGAAAGAATAAATTGGAGGAAGGGAAGAAAAAACCCTTTGGGCAAAAATTAGCAGAACAATTTTTAGACCCCATGATTATTATTTTAATCATTGCATCCATTCTATCTGCATTTATGGGAGAATGGGTGGATAGTATCATCATCATCGCCATTGTAATTGTCAATGCGATTTTATCCTTAACCCAAGAAGGCAAGGCAGAGCAAGCCATTGAAGCCCTACAAAAATTATCCAGTCCCAAGGCCAAGGTTTTAAGAGATGGGAAGAAAATAGATGTGGAATCTCCACAATTGGTGCCTGGGGATATTGTCCTTTTAGAAACGGGAGATGTTGTCCCGGCAGACCTTCGCCTTTTAGAAGAAGCAAATTTAAAAATCGATGAATCCTCTTTAACTGGAGAGTCTGTGGCTGTAGAAAAAGAAGCAGAAGGAGCCTTGGAAGGAGAAATCTCTCTAGGAGATCGAACCAATATGGCCTATTCTTCCAGTATTGTCAGCTATGGTCGAGGCAAGGGTGTCGTTGTAGCTACAGGGGAAGAAACAGAGATTGGAAAGATTGCTACTTCCCTTTCCCAATATGAAAAAGAACAAACCCCTTTGCAAAAAAAATTGGCAGGACTTTCTAAGACTCTGGGAATGTTAGTTTTAGGGGTTTGTGTCCTAGTATTTATTGTAGGAATTTTTTATAAGATAGAATTAATTGAAAATATTTTAACCTCTGTATCCTTAGCTGTTGCAGCTATTCCTGAAGGATTACCAGCTATCGTAACCATTGTCCTTTCTTTGGGGATGGGAAGAATGGCCAAGAAAAATGCCATTGTGAAAAAGCTTTTAGCTGTGGAAACTTTGGGAACTACGACAGTTATTTGCTCCGATAAAACAGGAACTCTAACGCAAAATGAAATGACGGTACAAAAAGTCTATGTTGGAGATGAGATTTTTGATGTAACAGGGACAGGTTATGACCCCAAGGGAGAAATTAGACGAGATGGAGAAGCCATCAAAGACCTCAAGGGAAGCCCCTTGGAAAGAATGCTTCAAGTGGCCGTTTTGACCAATGATGCCTCCCTAGAGGACCATGGTGGTAGCTACAAGATGTTGGGGGACCCTACAGAAGGATCTCTTTTATCCCTTGCAGGTAAAGTTGGATTTTTCCAAGAGGACCTAGAAAAGTCCTATCCTAGAAAAGGGGAAATTCCCTTTGACTCTTCTCGGAAGATGATGACCACCTTCCATGAAATAGATGGACAAATTTACTCCTATACCAAGGGAGCTCCTGACATGGTTTTGGAACGGTGTACGCAAGTCTTAACAAAAGAAGGACCAGTAGATCTTACAGAAGACATGCGGAAGAAAATCTTAGATCAGAATAATGACTTTGCCAAGGAAGCCTTACGGGTCTTGTCCTTTGCCATGCGGCCTATGGATGCTGTTCCCCAAGAGCCCACGAGCCAAGAGGTAGAAAAGGACATGATCTTTTTAGGTTTGGCAGGAATGATGGATCCAGCTCGGGAAGAAGTAAAAGATGCTATCCGCCAATGCAAAACAGCTGGGATTGTCCCCATTATGATTACAGGAGACTATCCAGAAACAGCCGTTGCCATTGCCAAGGAATTACAAATTGCAAAAAGTTCTGATGAAGCCATGACGGGGCGAGAAATTGACCAATTGTCCCCAGAGGAATTAAAAGAAGCCTTAAAGACAAAAAGGGTTTTTGCCCGAGTGAGTCCACAAAACAAGGTAGAGATTGTAACTGCCTTAAAAGAATTGGGACATATCGCCGCCATGACAGGGGATGGAGTCAATGATGCTCCAGCCATTAAAAAAGCGGACATTGGAATTGCTATGGGAATTACAGGAACAGACGTTGCCAAGTCCACCGCAGAAGTAATTTTAACAGACGACAACTTTGCAACCATTGTCCATGCTGTAGAAGAAGGACGGATCATCTATGCCAATATTAAAAAATTCGTTTCCTTCCTCTTATCCTGTAATATTGGAGAAGTTCTGGTTATTTTGCTGGCCATTCTCTTAAAATTCCCTGTTCCCCTTCGACCCATTCAACTTCTCTGGTTAAATCTTTTAACAGACTCCTTCCCAGCCCTTGCTTTAGGGATGGAAAAGGGAGAAGCCGATGTGATGTACGAAAAGCCCAGAGATCCTAAAGAACCTATTTTAGATAGGGAAATTTCTATCACCATTGCCATTCAGTCTATTGCCATTACCATCGCTACTTTAGGCGCCTATATCATTGGTCTTAAGCGGTATGGAGATACGGGAGTTGGCCTAGACATAGCTCGGACCATGGCTTTTTCCACCTTAATTTTGGCAGAACTCTTAAGAAGTTATTCTTCCAGAAGCGTTAACTTTACCCTTTTCCAAATTGGGGTCTTTAGTAACCCTTCCTTAGTTAAGGCAACAGCTTTTTCCTTCTTATTAATGGTTCTTGTTATGTACGTTCCCTTTTTAGAAAACCTCTTCCACTTGGTAGACATTGGTCTTCACGATTGGATTATTGTCTTAATAGGTGCCTTCCTTCCCCTTGTTTTAGGAGAAGTACAAAAGCTTATCCGCTTCCGAAAACTCCATAAAAAAATGGAAGCAGTAGAAGAGAAAGAGGAAAATCGCTAACAATAAATTGGAAAGAAACGAGGAGGAAAAGTCCTCGTTTCTCTTCTTTTGTAGAGAACGGAATCAAGGAGAAAATAATTTTAAAAATTAATGGTGACTAGAGTTGATTTTAAGAAGATAACTGATATACTAAAGTAATCTAGGAGGGATTATGAAAATTATTATATTGGGAGCAGGAAAGGTAGGCTCCTATTTAACGAGTGACTTGGCAGATGAAGGTCACGATATATTAGTTATAGACCACAACAAGCAGGTCTTGGATAAGTTGCTTGTAAGTAATGACATTATGGGAATTGTAGGGGACGGTAGGGATCCAGAAGTTTTGATAGATGCCGGGGTAGGTTCTTGCGATTTATTTATTGCAATTAGTATGTCGGACGATGTGAATCTTATTTCTTCCACCATTGCTAAAAAGCTTGGGGCCAAGAATATTATTATCCGACTTCGAGATGACCGCTACCTTAAACAGAAGGAAATTATAGAAAATATTACTTCTGCATCGAGAATTATCAACCCAGAATTAATTGCAGCCAAGGACATCCAAAGGACCCTAAAGTACTCCCACGCCCTGAATGTGGAAGGATTTTTTAAAGATAAGGCCCTGATGATGGAGATTTTGATTTCGGAAGATTCAGATCTTGCAGGAGCCAAAATTAGTGAACTCAATGCCTACTCTGCAGAATACCACACCCTAATCGGGATTGTGAACAATCAAGGAAAGGCAGATATTCCTCATGGATCCTATGTTTTAGAAGAAGGAGAAAAAATCTATGTTATAGGAGCCAAAGAGGGCGTTGACCGCTTTTACCGGCAAGAAGTTCTGGACCAGATAAAGATTAAAAATGTCTTGATTATTGGAGCAGGGTCTATTTCGACTTACTTGACTGGTTTACTGCTAGAGAGAGGATTTAGCGTAACTGTTGTAGAAATTGATAAAGAAAAAGCAGAAAAAATCAGTGAGCTCTATTCCGATGCGGTAGTCATCCATGCGGATGGAGCAGACCCTGATGTCTTGGAGCAGGTAAGAGTTGAGACTTTCGATGCCTTAGTTGCTCTTACAGGGATTGATGAAGAAAATATTCTCATTTCCCTTATGGCCAAAAAATACGGAGTAAAAAAAATCATCGCCAAGGTCAACCGGACCAAGCTCATTAAGATGACAGGAATTTTAGACATTGACACAACTTTTACCCCTAAGAGGGTGGCCAGTGATGTCATTAACCGGATTATTCGGTCTAAGAAAAATGCTAGAGGGTCTTCTATCACTTCTCTGTATAGCTTAGAAGATGAACAGGTTGAAGTGATTGAGTTTGCAGCCATTGACCACTCCAGTATTTTAAATAAGAAGTTGAGAGATTTAGCGATTCGGGACGATACCCTTATTGCCTGTATAAAGCACGAAGGAAAGAACGGTGGTATTGAAGTGCCCAATGGAGATTCCACTATTTCTCTGGGTGACCGAGTTTTGGTCATTACCACCAATGGAACCTTCCAAACCATCGATGACATTTTGGAGTAGATATGAATGGATCAATAGTAAAATACACAATTGGGAAGCTTCTCTTTGTTTTGGCCATGCTTATGTGCCTGCCTCTTTTTATTGGGGTTGTCTATCGAGAAGGTTTTGTC
>JASBZN010000051.1 GCA_029983435.1 Urinicoccus sp.
TTTAAGATGAAAATCACCGATAAAGTGAGATTATTTACAAGGGAGAATAAATTTTAGAAGAAAAAAGGAGTGAGATGAAATTCTCACTCCTTTTTTTGATAAAGATTAACTTACACATTGAACTTAAATAAAACGACATCGCCATCTTTCATGACATAGTCTTTACCTTCTTGACGAATCATTCCTTCTTCTCTAGCTTTTTGCATGGAGCCCAGTTTTACCAAATCATCAAAGGAGATAATATCGGCTTTGATAAATCCTCTTTCAATATCTGAATGGATTTTACCACCAGCTTCTGGAGCTTTGGCTCCTTTGGTAATGGTCCAAGCTCGAGATTCCATAGGACCTGTTGTTAAAAAGCTAATGAGACCTAAAAGTTTGTAAGAAGCCTTGATAAGACGGTCTAAGCCAGATTCTTGAATTCCAAGTTCTTCTAAGAAAAGTTCTTTTTCATCGTCGTCTAAGGTGGCAATTTCTGCCTCAATTTCAGCGCTAATAGGGACGACTTCATCCTTTAATTGAGCGGCATATTCTTTTACCTTATCAATATAGGGATGGTTTTCTTGGGTTAATTCATCTTCAGAGACATTGGCGACATAGATAACAGGCTTATAGGTCAAGAGGTTAAAGGATGAAATCATCTTTTCTTCCTCTTCAGATAAGTCTAAGGTTCGCAGGGGTTCTGATTTTTCTAAAGATGCAATTAAACGTTGGACTAAATCTAATTCTGGGCGTAGAGACTTATCTCCCTTGGCTTGTTTAACAAGTTTGCTTTGGCGTTTTTCCAATTGATCTAAATCGGATAACATTAATTCTAAGTTAATAGTTTCAATATCTCGAATAGGGTCGATGGATCCGTCCACATGAATAATTTGGTCATCGTCAAAGCAACGAACAACGTGAACAATGGCCTCTACTTCACGAATATGGTTTAAAAACTGATTTCCAAGTCCTTCTCCTTGACTTGCTCCTCGAACTAATCCAGCAATGTCAAAGAACTTAATGGATACAGGAACTTCCTTTTCAGAATGGCTAATTTCAGATAAAACTTTCAAGCGTTCATCGGGAACATTGACAACCCCGACATTGGGTTCAATGGTTGCAAAAGGGTAATTCGCTGCTTCTGCGCCAGCTTTTGTAATAGCATTAAATAAAGTTGATTTTCCTACATTGGGTAAACCGACAATTCCTAGTTTCATAGTCTCCTCCTCTAACTCTATGTATTATACACTACTTTGACAAAAGAATAAAATACTTGGGAAGAACTTTTAAAATAAGGAGAATATTGCCCCCGGGTCACTATTCAAAGGCGGCTATTTATGGTAAACTTAAAATAGACTTTAATATAAATGAGGTGAAAAAATGGGCGCCATTGTTATGAATGATATAACGAAACGTGTAGGCCGAAAAAGAGTATTAGACCAGGTAAATTTAGAAGTGTTGGAAGGGGAATTTTATAGCATTTTAAGCTTAGAAGAAGAAGCAAAAGATGCCTTAGTAAAGATTCTTTTAAACTTTAAAAAGCCTTCTAATGGGTATGCAAGCATCTATGATTTTGATGTAAACAAGCAAAGTAAAGAAGTAAAGGGATATACTACTTTGATTTCTAAAGAAGCCTTGTTCCCTGAAGGTGACCGGAGAAAGACGATTTTTAAACGGACTTTAAACTTCCATGACCTGGAAGCTCCAGAAGATTATGAGGACCTATTGGATCTTTTTGACTGTCAAGAAAATCTAAAAGTAATCAATATGGATTTAAGACAAAGACGCTTAACTTCCATTGTGAATGCTCTTATTGCTAAACCTAAGGTGTTAATTGTCCAAGATGCTACGAAATATATAAATCCAACGGACATACAAAAGTTTTTAAATAAGTTAAAAACTTTGCAAAAACAAGAGAACTTAACAATTCTATTCTTAAGTGATGACTTATCCATTGCCCAAAGATATAGTGACCGAGTTGCTTATCTCTACGAAGGAAAAATTCGAGATATTGAATATTTAAAAGAAAAGCAAACCAAAGACAAGTTGCTTAAGATTTATTCACCTAGAGTGAATAAAAATGAATTTTTTGACCTAGGAGCAAGACCCATTCTCTCGGATGATGGGGTAGAAACTTTTTATTATGATGGCTATTTGCCAAAGCTAACAGAAGTTTTAAGTCGTCAAGAAATTGAAGACTACAATATTGAAGATGCCCTATTAGAAGATAAGCTAGATGCCTACTATGGATCGTCGGCAGAAATGCCACAAAGAGAAAAGGACCTCTATGTAAGCTCGGCAACGGAAAAAACCTATGAAAGGAATGAAGACCAAGAGCTGAAACAAGTAACAGCAGAGGAAGTTATGGATGAAAGTGCTTTTCAACCTGTTAAAGAGGATGATTTAAACAAGCAAGAAAAGTTTGAAGTCCATGAGGAAAAAGACCAAGAAGGAATTTCTAAGACTTTTAACCCATCCACTCCTGTAGACCAAGAGTCTGTTGAGGGAGATACTAAAGTTCTTAACAAGGATGATCTCTTGAATCAGCTGGAAAAAGGAAATGACAAAGGAGGGTTTAACCAATGACATTATTTGGAATGGAATTTAAATCAAATATTGGTAAATTTTTTGCCTGGTTAATTGTCCTATCTATTTTAACCGGTTTAAGTATGGCTTTTTATCAATTTATGCTAGATGCCAGTACCAAGAGTATCTTTGACAACTTTGTGGGAAGTTTGAGCCCAAAAAATCAAAGTATTTTCAACTTAGACCCAGAAATAGACTATACGGACTTAACCCAATACATTGGATTCATTTTCCAATTTATTACGGGTCTAGTGGCAATTTTTGCCATGCAATTAGGAGCCAATAGTTTAACAAGAGAACAAACTACTGGAGATATTGAATATATTTATGCAAATCCAGTTAGTCGACAAGAAATTTATTGGCAAAAGTTTCTAGCAAATGTTATCTTATTCTTCTTATTCTGCCTTTGCTTTGCTGCCATTACCTTTGGCATAAGCCTGCTTTTACAACCAACAAGTATTCGAAAAACAGACTTGCTTTTGGGGATTTTAAGAGTATTTTTAAGTGTCTTTGCCAACGGACTTGTCTATTTAGCTTTGGGGATGTTTTTATCTTCCCTTCTTAGTAACCAACCAACGGCGGAAGGAATGAGTGTCTTAATCGTCCTTTTATCAGCATGTATTATTATGGCTTTAAAGGCCCTTGTAGGCTTAGAAGCAGCAAGATTTTTTATGCTAGAAGGTTTTAAATCGATTTGTCTTGTTCAAGGGAACTTTTCTATTTTTGCACTTATTGTTGGTGGGATTGTCCTTCTCCTTTCTTTAATTTTTGGCTATCTCATTTATCATGCAAAAGAATTAAAATATTAAAAATGGGGAGTTGTACAAGCAACTCCTTTTTTATTTCCATAATTTATCGCCTTTGATTTTAAAACCCATCCTTTAAAAAGGACGAAGGAGTAAAAGATAAGGAATTTGGGTAAATAAGCTCTAATAAAAGAGAAAGAAAATAGCAAAGAGCTTATCTAGTTTCTTTATCTTCTGTAAAGCTTGTCAAACCCTGTAAACTCATGTAAAATAGAATTATTAAATTAAGGAGGAAATCTATGCCAACGACCATAAATACAAATTTAGGTATCATACAAATTGAACCAGCTGTATTAGCACAAATAGCTGGGATTTCTGCAATGGAAAGCTATGGTATTGTAGGAATGGCTTCAAAAAATGCTGCAGATGGTATTTTTCAACTGCTTCGTTTTGAAAACCTCTCTAAGGGAATAGAAGTAGATGTTAAGGAAACATCGATTAATATAAAATTACATGTTATCTTAGAATATGGCGTTCGAATTTCCACAGTAGGGGACAACATTATTGAACGTGTTCGCTTTAATGTTGAACAGATGACAGGACTTACCATTGATAATGTGGAAGTTTTGGTTGAAGGAATCCGGATGGATTAGGAGGTAACATGAATGAAAGTTGATAAAAATAAGTATCTAGAAGTTTTGCAATCCAGTGTCAATAACCTTCTAAACCATAAAGAAGAAGTAAATGCTTTAAACGTTTTTCCTGTTCCCGATGGGGATACAGGAACCAATATGTCCTTAACCATAAAAAGTGCCCTAAAAGAAGTGCAAAAGTCAGAAGAGACAGATCTTGTTAGCTTGTCTAAAGCAACAGCAAGGGGATCATTAATGGGCGCCAGAGGAAACTCTGGTGTTATTTTATCCCAATACTTTCGGGGGTTTTCTAATGGAATAGAGAATCTTCGCGATTTCACAACAGAAGAAATTGCCCATGTTTTGGCTCAAGCTTCAAAAACCACTTACAATGCAGTAATGAAACCCACAGAAGGAACCATTTTAACTGTAGGGAGAGAAACGGCAGAGTACGCCAATCGCATCTGCAAAAAAGAAAGCAAGGATGTCTTGAAATTTTTACAAGATGTTTTAGAAGGGGGAAACAAATCTTTAAATAATACCCCCAACCTCCTACCGGTTTTAAAAGAAGCCAATGTAGTGGATGCAGGAGGACAAGGGCTGATATATATCTTGGAAGGGGCTGTCTTGGCCTTAACAGGTCATCCCGTTTCTGCCCAAGAAGAGGAAAAGATAGAAACGCCAGATAAAGAAGTAGCAAGAAGTCGGGGGAAACTTTCCACTGATGAAATTAAACATGGCTACTGCACAGAATTTATGATTGAAACGGACCATGGAGATGTTGATAGCTTCCGCAATAAACTTCAACCTCTAGGAGATTGCCTCTTAGTTGTTGGAGGAGATGGCTTAATTAAGACCCATATTCACACCAACCATCCAGGCAAGGCCCTAGAATATGCTGTAGAATTAGGACAATTAAAAGATATTAAAATCGACAATATGCGCTTTCAACATGAAGAAATTCTTCTAAAAGATGAGTTGGAAGAAATGCGGGAAAAAGAAGCGAAGACAGAAGAGTTAAAAGAAATTGGCTTTGTAGCAGTTTCTATGGGAGAGGGTCTTTCTGATGTCTTTAAGGAAGTTCAAGTAGACCAAGTCATTTATGGTGGTCAAACCATGAACCCCAGTACTGAAGATATTGTTAAAGCCATTGACTCCGTTCCAGCGAAAGTAGTTTTTATTTTGCCAAACAACTCAAACATTATTATGGCAGCCCAACAAGCAGCAGAAATGTCGGATAAAGATGTTCGAGTCATTGCAAGCAAAACTGTTCCAGAAGGAGTTGCAGCAATGTTGGCCTACAATGAAGAGGAAGCTAGCGACGATGTCGATAGAATTCAAGAGGCTATGGAAGGGGCCAAGGATGAAATTTCTTCTGGTTCTGTGACTTATGCCGTACGAGATACAACCATTAAAAACAAAGAAATCAAAAAGGGCGATTTCATTGGCTTAAATGGAAAAGAGATTACAGTGTCTGGAAAAGACTTGGAACAAACTACCTTAAACTTAGTTAAGGAGATGTGTTTTGAAGACGCTTATATGATTACCATCTATTATGGAGAAGATGTTAACCAAGAAGACGCTGGAAAATTACAAGAAAAATTGGAAGAAGAATTTGAAGAGTTGGATGTAGATATTATTTACGGTGGCCAGCCCCTATACTATTATCTCGTATCAATCGAATGATAAAAACCTAGGACTTAGATCCTAGGTTTGCTATTATGGAGGAAAAATGCAAGTAGATGGATCAATTTCTCAATTAAAGGGGGTAGGGGACAAAAGAAAGAAGAAGTTCGAGCAAATAAAGATAATGACGGTGCTGGACCTTCTTTATTATTTTCCCCGAGATTATGAAGACCTATCTCAAGTAAAGACCTTTCAAAAAGTTGGCCTTGGAGAAAAGGCCTTAATTAAAGTAGAGCTACAGTCTAAATTTCATGTAAACCGTCAACTCTTTAAAATCAAGGTAATAGACCAAGATGGACTTTTGGGAGAAGTTGCCTTTTTTTCTCAAGCCTACTTATTTTCAAAGCTTAAAGAAGGATCCAGCTACTATCTCTATGGAGAAGTTAAAATCTTTCGAGGCACCTACCAACTAACGAATCCAAGAGTCTATACTTCCTGGCAATTTAAAACAGTCCAAGGGATTCGTGCTATTTACCCTCAGCAAAAGGGCCTAAAGCAGTTTGAGATTGAAAAGTTAATCCACCAAGCCCTTGAAAATTTAGATGATTTAGAAGAAGTTATCCCAAGACCTGTTCGAGACCAATACCAACTTTTGTCTAGAAAAGAAAGCTTGCGAGAAATTCATAAGCCTACGAGTTACAAGAGGTTACAAGAGGCTAAAAGACGGATGATTTTTGAAGAGTTTTTTGTTTTGCAACTATCTGTTTTTTACCGACAAGGCTATGACACTTCCAAAGATGGCCTTCCTATGAAAAAAGTAGATATGACAAACTTTCTAAATCAACTCCCCTTTCCTCTAACACCAGGGCAAGACCGAAGCCTTCAAGAAATTTATAAGAGCCTCACCAGTGGCAAGGCCATGCGGCGACTCTTACAAGGAGATGTAGGAAGCGGGAAAACCATGGTTGCTATCTTGTCCATGGCCTTTGCTCTAGAAAACGGCTATCAATGTGCGATGATGGCTCCAACAGAAATTCTAGCCAATCAACACTTTGCAAGTTTAAAAGAATTTTTTGATAGTTTAGGGGTCCAAGTGGCGCTTTTAACAGGCAAGACCAAGACAAAAGAGCGGGAAAAAATTTTACAAGAACTCAAAATAGGAGACTTGGATATTTTAGTCGGGACCCATGCTTTGATTCAAGGGGATGTGAGTTTTAGAAATTTAGGGTTAGTTATTACAGATGAGCAACATAGGTTTGGAGTAAGTCAAAGGGAAAAACTTTTGGAAAAAGCACAAGCAGTTCATTCCTTGGTTATGACAGCGACACCAATTCCAAGGACCTATGCCATGGCTAGCTATGGAGATTTAGATGTTTCTATTATTGACACCCTGCCGCCAGGGAGAATCCCCATTAAAACGACGGCTGTAGCGAAAGAAAATTTAGACAAAGCCTTAGATTTTACTAAAAAACAATTAAGTCAAGGACGACAAGCCTATGTTATTGCCCCCTTAATTGATGAGAGCCAGGTTCTGGACTTAAAGTCCGCCATAGAAATTTATAAGCACCTGAAAGAAGTTATGAAACCTTTCCGGGTGGAATTAATGCATGGCCAGCTCTCTGGAGGGGAAAAAGAAGATATTATGGACCGGTTTTATAAGCATGATATTGATCTTTTAGTTAGCACGACAGTAGTAGAAGTTGGTGTGAATGTTCCCAACGCCAATGTCATGTTGATTTACGATGCTCAACAATTTGGTCTGGCCCAGCTTCACCAGCTACGAGGAAGAGTAGGAAGGGGGACGCATCAGTCTTACTGTATCCTTTACAATTCTAGTGATACAGAAAAATCCTGGGAGCGAATGGGGATTATGCAGCAAACCAATAATGGCCTTCTTATTGCACAAAAAGACCTAGAGCTACGAGGAGCTGGAGATTTTTTTGGAACCAGGCAAAGTGGAGCCTCCTCTTTCTTCTTAGGAGATGTCTTAAGGGATCATCCTATTTTTGAAAATGCACAAAGAGAAGCGCGACGATTTTTT
>JASBZN010000052.1 GCA_029983435.1 Urinicoccus sp.
AAAATATCTCCGAATCCACCAAAACCTCCAGCTCCAGCAAAACCATCTTTTAATGAATCCTCTCCATAGAGATCGTAGTTTTTTCTTTTGGTATCATCACTTAAGACTTCATAGGCTAAAGAAACTTCTTTAAATTGTTGTTCCGCTTCTTTATCTCCTGGATTTAAGTCTGGATGATACTCCTTTGCCTTGGCTCGATAAGCCTTTTTTATCTCCCGGCTACTGGCATTTCGTTCTATTCCTAATATTTCATAAAAATCTCTCAATCCTATCCCACTTTCTATCAATCAAATGATATTATTGTACCTGATATGAAAGAAAAAGAAAAGACTTCCATAAAAAAAGCTCCCCAAGGGGAGCTTTTTTATCTTATTCTTGGTCTTCGTCTTCATCCACAACTTCGTAATCTGCATCCGTTACATTTTCATCTACTCCAGCTTCTGATCCTGGATTTCCACCTGCTCCTTGGTCCTTATATAACTTTTCAGAAACTTCGTAGAAAGCTTGGGTCAAAGCTTCTGTTTTTGCTTTAATCCCTTCAATGTCATCCGAATCCTTAACTGCCTTTAATTCTTCAACTGCATCTTCCACTTTTTTCTTTTCTGCTTCATCAATTTTACCTTCTACTTCTTTTAAGGTGTTTTCTGCTTGATAAATCATGGCGTCTGCATTGTTTTTCACTTCAATGGATTCTTTTTTCTTGTTATCCTCTTCTTGATACATTTCTGCTTCTTTTACCTTCTTTTCAATTTCTTCATCTGTTAAGTTTGAAGAAGAAGTAATGGTAATGTGTTGTTCTTTTCCTGTACCAAGGTCCTTTGCAGATACATTTACAATTCCGTTTGCATCAATATCAAAAGTTACTTCAATTTGAGGTATTCCACGACGAGCAGGTGCAATTCCATCTAATTGGAAACGACCCAAGGTAACATTGTCTGCTGCCATTTGTCTTTCTCCTTGAAGTACATGAATATCAACGCTGGTTTGATTATCTGCTGCAGTAGTAAATACTTGAGATTTTTTTGTTGGAATCGTTGTGTTTCTTTCAATTAAACGAGTTGTAACTCCACCCATGGTTTCCAAACCTAAGGATAAGGGAGTAACGTCTAATAAAAGTAAGTCTTTTACATCTCCACTTAAAACCCCACCTTGAATTGCAGCACCTAAAGCGACACATTCGTCTGGGTTAATATCTTTTTGTGGATCTTTTCCGATTAGTTTTTTAACAGATTCTTGTACTGCAGGAATCCGAGTCGATCCACCTACCAGTAATACCTTATCGATATCTGAAGCAGATAGAGAAGCATCTTTTAAAGCTTCTTTTACTGGTCCTTCTGTTGCTTTTACTAAATCTTTTGTTAAATCATCAAATTTGGCTCTTGTTAAATCCATATTTAAGTGAAGAGGCCCTTCTGCTGTTGCTGTAATAAATGGAAGGTTGATGTTGGTGGACATAGTAGAAGACAATTCTTTTTTAGCCTTTTCCGCAGCTTCTTTTAACCGTTGTAAACTCATTTTATCTGCCTTTAGATCAACACTGTGTTCTTTCTTAAAGGATTCTGCGATAAAATCAATGACTCGGTTATCAAAGTCGTCCCCACCTAGTTTATTATTTCCTCTCGTTGCATGCACTTCGAATACCCCGTCAGATAATTCTAAGATGGATACGTCAAAAGTACCACCACCTAAGTCAAAGACCATAACCGTTTGAGATTCTTGATCTTTATCTTCTCCATAAGCTAGGGCTGCTGCTGTTGGTTCATTAACAATACGTTTTACATTTAAGCCTGCAATTTTTCCTGCATCTTTTGTTGCTTGACGTTGAGCATCTGTAAAGTATGCTGGAACAGTGATTACAGCATCTGTTACCTTTTCTCCCAAATAACTTTCTGCATCAGATTTTAACTTTTGTAAGATCATGGCTGAAATTTCTTGAGGAGAATATTTCTTACTATCAATTTCAACACTATAGTCACTACCCATATGTCTTTTTATAGAAGAAATTGTTCTGTCTGGATTTGTGATTGCTTGCCGTTTAGCTGTTTCTCCAACCAATCTTTCTCCATCTTTTGTAAAAGCCACTACAGAAGGAGTTGTTCGATTTCCTTCAATATTTGGAATAATAACTGAGTCTCCACCTTCCATAACAGCTACTGCAGAGTTTGTTGTTCCTAAATCAATACCAATAATTTTACCCATTCTTTTTTCCTCCTTTTATTGAGAAACCTTAACCATTGCTGGTCTTAGTACTTCATCATTTATTAAATATCCCTTTTGTATCACATCAATAACGATGCCTTCTTCCACGCCTTCTTTTTCTTCTACTAATACGGCATGGTGCTTGTTGGGATCGAACTTTTCATTTAACGCCTCCATAGGGCGAATATTATTTTTATTCAAGACATCCAGAAATTGTTGATATATCATTTCAACGCCTTCTTTTAGTGCCGAATCTTCCTCTCCGTGTTCTAGAGCACGTTCAAAATTGTCAATAATATCTAATAGGTCGATTGCTATCTTCTTTAAACCTAAGTTCAGAAATTCTCTTTTTTCTTTTTCTACTCTTCTTTTATAGTTTGTAAAATCAGCTGTCAATCGAATCAGTTGATCCTTATAAGGATCTTCCTTTTCTTCTACTTCCTTATCCTCTTGGCAAGTTTCTTCTTGATCTTCTTCTGCAATATTTTCTTCCTCTAAAACTTGCTCTTGATCTAAATCTTTTTGCTCTTGATCCTCTTTTTTCGCCATCTCATCACCTTCTCTACAACACTTGAATACTCTTTGAAAGATTCTTTGCAACAACGCTAACAATATCTATAATCCAAGGATAATCCATACGCACTGGTCCAATGACACCGATTTGTCCAATCCGATTGGAATCAATTGCATAGGTTCCTGTTACTAGGGAGTTTTCATGCATTACTTCATCTTTGTTTTCCGAGCCTATAATCACATGGATTTCTCCTAAAGCTGTATCTTTTGGAAAAGCACCTACAATGTTACCAGGTTCTTCCATAAACTTAAAAATTTCTCTAGCCTTATTCAAGTCTTGGTACTCTTCTAAGTCTAGAATACTGACAAGCCCTTCACTATAGACATCTATTCTTTCCACTTTTTTTGTTAAGTGAATAGCCAAGTCTACAATAGAAGTAATGATACTACTATATTTAACCATGTTTCCCTTCAATTGAATATGAAGAGAATCAAAGCTGGAAAAGTCAACTCCACATAAATTTTTATTTAACTGTTGCTTCAATTCTTTTAAATCTTCTTCGTCAATTTTATTGGGTAATTTTAAAATGTTTTTTTCAACAATACCTTGGTCCCCAACCAACAATACTAATAAAAAGGTATCACTGATTGGAAACAATTCAATTTGTTTTAAAATCCTATCTTGCCGACTGGGGGCTAAGACAAATGCTGGGAATTTTGTTATTTCATTAAGAAGTTTTGCAGCCTGACTAAAAAGTTCCTCTGTAGAGTACATCGCCTTCTCTAAAAGCTCTACAATATAAAGCTTATCTTTTAAGGCAATATTTCTTTTTTGGCCTTTCCATTCTTCTACAAAAAACCGATAGGCTTTGTCTGAAGGTACCCGCCCCGCTGAAGTATGGGGTTTATTTAAATAACCCAAATCTTCCAAGTCGCTCATCTCATTGCGAATGGTTGCAGAACTCACTCCCAAATTATATTCCTTTGAAATCTTTCGAGATCCTACTGGAACAGGGATTTCCAAATAGGAGTGAATGATGGCATTTAAAATTCTAATTTTTCTCTCATCCATCCTTTTCACCCTTTCTTTATTAGCACTCAAATAAAACGAGTGCCAAACCTTCTAGATACATGATACTATGGTTTTGGCACTTTGTCAATAGGACTGCTAGTATTTTATGAAATTATTTTTCTCATCCCTTTGAGGCCTCCTTCCTCAAAGACAGGTGTAAAAATCCAGTTCAACTCGATTTGCAATGTCTCGGCCATAGGATGTCAACCGGTAGTTGTTCTCCTCTTGAACAAGGGATCTGCCTAAATTTTTATCCAAAGCTTCTTTAAAGGTTTTGGAAAAATCAATCTTGTAGTCTTTTTCTAATTCCTTAACGGGGATTCCACGATTTAAGCGAAGAGATAAAATAATTTTTTCTAAGAGGCGATCCTGGTTTGTTAAGCTAGTTGATTGAAGGATGGGTCGTTTTCTATCTTTTATTCGGTTAAAGTATTCCTGAAAAGAGGATACATTCTCCCAACGCTTGTTCCCATAGCTAGAATGTGCATTTAAACCTAAGCCCAAATAATCTTTCACTTCCCAATAGGCTAAATTATGCCTACATGGATTTTTTTTAGTAAAGTTGGAAACTTCATACTGTTTATAACCAAGGTCTTTCAAAGCATCTTCAATCTTATGAGCCATGGCCCGGTCCAACTCTTCTTCGGGAAGAAGATACCTTCCTTCCAGTACACCGTCTCCCAAAGGCGTCCCCTCTTCTGGAATAAAGCTATAGTAAGACAGGTGACTAAGAGGAAGGTTCTTTAAGTAATTTAAGTCTTTTTCAATATCTTGAAGGTCCTGATTTGGAAGTCCAAAGATAAAGTCCCCATTTATTTCTTGAATTCCTGCTTTTTCTAACTGATTTAAACAAGTAAGGACATCTTCTTGGCAGTGAATTCGACCTAAAAATTTTAAAATCTGGTCTTGACCCGATTGAATCCCCATACTTACTCGATTGAGCCCTCTATAAGCTAGAGCTTCAAAGTCTAAGTTTTTCCCAGACTCTGGATTTATCTCCATCGTCCACTCGATTCCATCCTCTACCTGAAAGGTATCCCGGATTTTCTCAAACAACTTTTCTAGACGTTTTTGTCCCAAGCTACTGGGAGTCCCTCCTCCCAAATAGATGGTTCGAATTTTTTCTTTAGAAAACTTTTCCTGATTGAGGTCCATTTCTTTAAATAGGACCTGAAGATAGTCATCTATTAATCCCATATTTGTCGTGGAAACAAAATCACAGTAGCGACATTTTCCATGACAAAAAGGAAGATGGATATAAAGAGAAATCATGATTCCTCATCATACTTTAATACTGATAAGAAAGCTTCTTGAGGAATATCGACATTTCCAATAGATCGCATGCGTTTCTTTCCTTCTTTTTGTTTTTCCAAAAGTTTTTTCTTCCGAGAGATATCTCCTCCGTAGCACTTGGATAAAACGTCTTTTCTCAAGGCACGAATTGTTTCTCTAGCAATAATTTTTGACCCGATGGCCGCTTGGATAGGAACGGCAAATTGATGTCTTGGAATAGCTTCTGTTAACCGTTCACAAATCTTCCTACCTCTTTCATAGGCCTTATCTTTATGAACAATTAAAGAAAAAGCATCTACCATTTGTTGGTTAATTAAAATATCCATTTTTACTAATTCACTTTCTTGGTAACCCTTTAAGTCATAGTCAAAAGAAGCATATCCCCTGGTTTTTGACTTTAAAGCATCAAAAAAGTCATATATTACTTCATTTAAAGGTAAGTCATAGGTAATTTGAGCTCGAGTTTCTTCTAAATATTGCATATCTATAAAGACGCCACGACGATTTTGGCAAAGCTCCATAATGGCTCCCACATAATCCGTAGGGGTCATAATTTCTGCTCGAACAATAGGCTCTTCCATGTATTCAATTTCTGAAGGATCTGGCAAGTTGGAGGGGTTTTGAATTTCCAACAGCTCATGGTCTGTTGTCATGACATGGTAAATAACAGAGGGCGTCGTGGTGATTAAGTTTAAACCAAACTCTCTTTCCAGGCGTTCTTGGATAATTTCCATATGAAGTAGACCTAAAAAACCACACCGGAATCCAAAACCTAAGGCAGCAGATGTTTCTGCCTCAAAGTCCAAGGCAGCATCATTGACTTTTAACTTCTCTAAGGCTTCTCGAATTTCTGTATACTCCTCCCCTTCTGCTGGGTAGATTCCACAGTAAACCATGGGAGAAACTTTTTTATATCCCTTTAAAGCTTCTTTCGTAGGACGATCTTTTAAAGTAATTGTATCCCCTACTTGGGCATCCTTTACCTCTTTAATGCTAGCTGTAATATAGCCGACATCACCTGCTCTTAAGGCATCTACTGGAATATGTCCATTGGCAATGACACCCACCTCTACAACTTCAAAGGCTTTTTTTGTGCTCATCATTTCAATGGTATCTCCCACTTTTACAGTCCCATCCATAATCCGAACATAACAAATAACCCCTTTATAGGCATCATAGTAAGAATCAAAAATTAAAGCTTTTAGAGGAGCCTCTTCGTCTCCTTGAGGAGCTGGAACCTCTTTTACAATCGCTTCTAAAACCTGGTCAATATTCAAGCCTGTCTTTGCAGAAACCCTTGGGGCATCCTGAGCTGGCAAGCCAATAATATCTTCTATTTCTTGTACTACTTCCTCGCACCGCTGGCTAGGAAGATCTATCTTATTTAAAATAGGAAGAATCTCTAAATCTTCATCCAAGGCCAAATAAACATTAGCCAGAGTTTGGGCTTCCACTCCTTGAGTGGCATCTACAACTAAAAGAGCGCCTTCACAAGCTGCCATGGATCGAGATACTTCATAAGAAAAGTCCACGTGCCCTGGTGTATCAATGAGGTTTAAGGTGTATTCATGACCATCTTTTGCTTGATAAATCAAACGGACAGCCTTTAATTTTATGGTAATTCCTCGTTCTCTTTCCAAATCCATACTGTCTAGGACTTGTTGCTCCATTTCCCTTTTTGTTAACATCCCTGTAGATTCAATGAGCCGGTCTGCCAGGGTACTTTTCCCATGATCAATATGGGCAATAATAGAAAAATTACGGATATAATCTTGTCTTGACATAGTTCTCCTATTCTCTTATTTATAATTTCCCCATCTTATTAAAGGGGAAATATCGATAAACAGCTATTCCTTTAATCGCTTTTCTGGAAACAGGTCCAAAAGCTCGAGAGTCCATACTTTCTCCAGGAAGACGGTTATCTCCCATTACAAAATAATCATCTTCTCCTAAGACCCAAGTATTTTGGTTGTCAATGAGGGTTTCTGCTCCTTGGATATACTCTTCCTTCAGTTCCTTTTCATTAACATAGACTTTCCCGTTTAAAATTTTAATGGTATCTCCAGGTAAGCCAATGAGGCGTTTTACATATTTTTTTGCTTCAAAAGGACTATTAATAATGACAATTTCTCCTGGTTTAGGATCTCTATAAAATAAAGGGAAGACCAAACAAATCACATGGTCGTTTTAATGATTAGTTGACTACATACTAGGCCCTTTTACATT
>JASBZN010000053.1 GCA_029983435.1 Urinicoccus sp.
TGACAGATCGTGACTTGGAAAAGAAGATTTATCTGGACGCCCAAGTGCCAATTGAAATGATCACCATGGATTTAATTAACTCTTTAAAAAAACTAGAGCCCTATGGAGTAGAGAATCCTCAGCCCACCTTTGGTGATTTAGGATTAAAGATTAGTGACTTTAAAATTCTAGGCAAAAATAGGAATGTGATTAAATTCATAGTATCTAAAGGGAATGCTTCTAGACAAGCAATTTATTTTGGAGATAGTAACGATTTTTTTAGAGAATTAAATAAGGTTTACCCTGAAGACGAAATTAAAAATATGTATTATAATAGACAAAATAACATTTTTATTGACATCGTTTATCGTCCCAATATCAATGAATACAATAATAATAAAACTATTCAACTTGTGATAGATTCTTATCGATTTAAAGAGGTGTGATATGTTAGAAACATTACTTGAAAAAATAAAATCTTATAATCCAAATATAGACGAAGCCTTAATTCGTAAGGGTTTTAAATTTGCAGAATACCACCATCAAGGACAAAAGAGAAATTCTGGAGAAGACTATATTATTCATCCCTACCATGTTGCCTTAATTTTAGCAGAAATGAACATGGATTCCTCAACGATTGTAGCGGGACTTTTGCATGATGTAGTAGAAGATACAGAAGTTACCTATGAGGAATTAAAAGGCAAGTTTGGTGAAGAAATTGCCAACCTTGTAGATGGTGTTACAAAGTTAAAAAAATTGAGTTATCAAACCAAGCAAGAAAAACAAGCTGAAAATATTAGAAAAATGGTTTTGGCTATGGCCAAAGATATTCGTGTTATTATTGTTAAATTGGCGGACCGTCTCCACAATCTTCGAACTTTGGAGTACATGAACGAAAATAAGAAAAAAGAAAAAGCACTAGAAACCATTGAAATTTATGCTCCCTTGGCCGATCGATTAGGGATGAGTCGGATTAAATGGGAACTAGAAGACTTATCGTTACGCTACTTAGATCCTGACAATTACTATAAATTAGTAGATATGGTCAATAAAAGACGTACCGAGCGGATGGACTTTATCAACAAAATGATTGATCGTCTCCAGGTTGCTTTAATTGATGTAAATATCAAGGCAGACATTCATGGGAGACCAAAAAATTTTTATAGCATTTATAAAAAAATGCATTTCAAAGGAAGAGCCTTTGATGAAATTTATGATCTTAGTGCTATCCGGGTCTTAGTAGAAACAATTAATGACTGCTATGCTGTTTTAGGTGTTGTTCATACTTTATTTAAACCTATTCCAGGCCGTTTTAAAGATTATATCGCCATGCCTAAGCCGAATAAGTACCAGTCTCTCCATACTACAGTGATGGATGATCAAGGAGAGACTTTTGAAGTTCAAATTAGGACCTATGAAATGCATAAAACAGCAGAATATGGGATTGCTGCTCATTGGAAATATAAGGAAGGGGTTAATAAAGCCACAAGTTTTGATGAAAACCTTACTTGGTTAAGGCAACTCTTAGAATGGCAAAAAGATGTAAATGATCCCAATGATTTTATTGAAACCCTAAAAATTGACTTTTTAGCAGATGAAGTATTTGTGTTTACGCCCAATGGAGATGTTATCAACTTACCAGAAGGTTCTACCCCTATTGATTTTGCTTATAGAGTCCATACGGGAGTAGGAAATGCTTGTCAAGGGGCCAAGATAAATGGGCGAATTGTTCCTCTCCATTACCAACTAAAAAATGGGGATATTGTTGAAATTATTACAGGGTCTAATGCAGAACCCTCCTTAGATTGGCTTAATATTGTAAAATCATCTCAGGCGAAGTCAAAAATCAAACAATATTTTAAAGTTCGAGACCGTGATAAAAATATTGAGCAAGGTCGGGAAAATCTAGAACGAGAAGCAAAAAAATTGGGTTATCGCGTTGGAGACATTTTACGGGAAGATTGGCTTTTAGAAACGCTAGAAAAGCTGAAAATTCCTACATTGGATGATATGTATGCTGCGGTAGGTTACGGAAGCATCACGATTAACCAAGTTATGGCCAAGTTAGTTGACTATTATCACCAAGAGCACAAGGATTCCTTTGACCTTTCAAAATTAAATAGTAACGAAAATAAGAGCCAAAGTAAAAAGAGTAAAAACACTTCGGGTGTTATTGTAAAAGGGTTAGATAATGTAAAGGTTCGTTTCGCTAAATGCTGTAATCCTGTTCCTGGAGACGACATTATCGGCTATATAACAATGGGTCGAGGCGTAAGTGTTCACCGGATGGATTGTATTAATATTGCAAAAAATGATGACAAATCTAGATATTTGGAAGTAAAGTGGGATACTGGAGAAAGTGGACAATATACTGCACAAATAGAAATTCAGGCCATGAACAAGTCTACAGCTATTGGTGATGTGGCCAATCGGATTAATGAGTCAAAATTGACCTTAGCCAGCTTGTCTGCTAAAAACACCAAAGATCATATATTGTATATTAATGTAAAAGTAGAGCTTCATAACATTGACGAGTTGGATCTTTTAATTCGTCGGTTAAAAAAATTAGATTATATTTATGATGCGTATCGAGTAGGGAGTTGAAAATGCGAGCATTAATTCAAAGAGTAAAATCTGCCCATGTATCCATAGATAATAAAACAGTGGGGTCTATTGAAGAGGGACTTCTTGTCTTTTTAGGAATAAAAACAGATGATACCCAGGAGGATTTAGACTATCTTTTCAAAAAGATCATTAAGTGCCGAATTTTTGATGATGCAGAGGGAGTCATGAATGAGTCCCTCCTTGACCAAAATAAAGCCCTGCTTGTAGTAAGCCAATTTACACTTTATGCAGAAACAAGAAAGGGAAATCGGCCAAGCTATAAGGCTGCAGCCAAGGGAGAGGTAGCGAAGCCTCTTTACGAAAAATTTATCGAATTGGCAAAAGAACAAGATATTGATGTTCAAACGGGTGAGTTTGGAGCAGATATGGATGTTCACCTAATTAACGATGGTCCAGTTACTATTTTATTAGAAAGTTAAGGAGAATAAGATTGAAAATATTGACCTTGGTCTTAGGTTTGTATCAAACAAATTGCTATATTGTTTATAACGAAAAGAAAGAGGCCTTTATTGTGGACCCGGCAAGTGATTTTTCTCTTATTGAAAAAACGCTTATTTCCCATGGCCTGGATTTAAAATTTGCCATTTTGACTCATGCCCATGGCGATCATATCGGAGCTTTAAATGACTTACTCGAAGTCTATCCTGTTCCTGTCTATATGCACAGGGATGAAGTAAAGGCATTAAAGAATGAAAGAATTAGTTTGAGTGGTCTTATGGGGGTTTCTCTTCCTCAGGATTTAAAGGCATTTATTTTAGTTGATGATGGAGAGGAAGTGGACTTTTCAGGAAGTAAGTTGAAATTTATCCACTGTCCAGGTCATACGCCTGGCGGCATGAGTATCTATATGAAACCCTTTATGTTTACAGGAGATACGATTTTTTATCGGTCTATTGGAAGAACAGACTTTCCTGGTGGGGACTATGAAAAGATTATTTCCTCTTGTGAAAAAATAGTTTCTTACCCAGAAGATACCATTCTTTTACCTGGACATGGGATGCGGACCCAGGCTTCAGAAGAAAAAGCCTTGAATCCTTTTTTGAACCAGTCATGATTGATTTTGAAAATTTTCAAGAAGCAGAAGCCCACGATTATTATGAATTGATTCGGATGCTTTATCCGCAATTTGTTTCAGAAGAAAAGTTAAAGCTAATTAACAAAGGTTCTTCTGTTGTCTTTGTTGGGGGAGGTAGGACCCTATCTTTAAACCTGGAAAAAGGCCTGGACAAGGAACAAAGAAGGAGAAGAATTAAGACCTTTATTTTGAAGGACTTAAATTATCCAGGAAAAATTCCTTCAGCTTTTGGGATTTTAACAGGTGTCCGTCCTGTTAAGTTGGTTTTAGAACTTTTAGAGACGATGTCTTTAAGTGATCTTAAAGACTATCTGAAAAAGAATTACTCCATAGAAGACAAAATGATAGATTTTTTACTATCCATTGGGCAAAAGGAAAGAGCTTATTTTTCCACCGTTGATCCTTTTGGATATTCTGTCTATTTACATATTCCTTTCTGCCCAAGTCGCTGCGCTTATTGCTCGTATCCTATGATTAAGAGTTCTAATCGAGAGTCCTTGGACTCTTATGTTGAAACTCTTTTATTGGAACTGGACACTTATAAGGATTTAAAAGTTCCTCCTACAAGTATCTATATTGGGGGCGGGACACCAACTTCTATTGGAGAAAAATATTTAAGAAGGATCTTAAGCAAGGTTCAGAAAATTTTTCATAGTCAATGCGAGTTTACAGTAGAAGCTGGACGTCCAGACACGCTAAATGACTCCATCTTTTCTGCATTAAAAGACTATGGAGTTAATCGAATCAGCATCAATCCTCAGACGATGCATGATAAAACCCTAAAGATTTTAAATCGGCAACATAGTGTTACGGATTTTTTACAGGCGTACAACTTGGGTAAAAAGTACGATTTTAATATTAATGTGGACTTAATTTTAGGTTTACCACAAGAAAATAGACAAGATATTTTAGATTCTCTAAATCAAGTAGTTGCTTTGGATCCAGATAACATAACCATCCACACTTTATCTTTAAAAAACGGATCTCAGCTTTTCCAACAAGGAGAATACTTTAATACGTCTTTTATTGTTTCGGAAGTAATCCAAGAGGTTTATACCATCCTAAAAAGCCTAGACTATGCCCCCTACTACATGTATCGGCAAAAACGAACCCTTGGCAATGGATTTAATGCAGGCTATTCTAAGCCAAAGAAGGAATCCATTTATAATATGTTAATGATGGACGAAGGTCAAAGTATTTTAGGCTTTGGTATGAGCAGTAGTACAAAATTCTATGATCCCAAAACGAATCGAATTGAAAAAATTTTGCAATACAAAAACTTGAAGGACTACCTTAATCATTGGAATGATAAAAATGCAAAGAAAAGTCAATTAAGGGAGGATTTTAAATGGTAACGAATAAAGTAAGTGAATTATTAAAGGTAATTGATGTATTAGAAAGTAAAGGGAAAATTCCTGAAACAATAAGTGGAATTCACTACCATTCAAAGAAGATTCAGCCAGGAAATATTTTTGTAGCTATTCCAGGAGAACTGGTTGATGGGCACAATTATATTAAAGCTGCCAAAGAAAATGGTGCCAGTCTGGTAATTTGCTCCCGATTTGTAGACATTGACATTCCCCAAGTAAAGGTAAAAGATCCTAGAAATGCCTTGGCAATGGTTTCGGACCGGTATTTCAACCATCCTTCTAGGAATTTCCCCCTTGTTGGAATTACAGCTACTAACGGGAAGACATCGACATCTTTTATGTTAAACCATATCTTGGAGTTGGATGGACAAAAAACAGGACTCATTGGAACGGTTAAGGTTCAATACCCAGGTTATGAAAAGGCTAGTATCTTAACCACACCCCAGTCTTATGACCTTCAAGAACATTTTTACCATATGGGAGAAGCAGAGGTAGACACCTGTGTAATGGAAGTGTCTTCTTCTGCACAAGAGTTAGAACGGGTCCTAGCTTGTGATTTTGACTATGTTAGTTTTCATAACTTGTCTAGAGAACATATCGACCAACACGGATCTTTTGAGAACTATTACAAGCAAAAAAAGAAACTTATTACTCAAGCTAAAAAAGATGCTTTTGTGTTATTAAATATTGATGAACCCCTGATTGCAAAACTAAAAGAAGAAACTCAAGGAAAGGTTCTTAGCCTCTCTTATAAAGAAAAGGCAGATATTTATTTAAAAAATTTGGATCTATCTACTGGATGTGGCCAGTACACCTATGTTTTAAGTCAAGAGATTAAGCTAGGAAATAAGGTAATAGAGCCACTAGAAATCGACATTAATCTACATGCCTCTGGTTATTCTTCTGTTATGAATAGTGTTGTTGCCATTAGTTTAGCCTTACTTTTAGGAATTGACCTTGCGACAATTAAAGAGGGGATTGAAAGTTTTACGGGAGTTGAACGTCGCTTTGAAATGCTTCAAGCTAAACCCTTTAAAATAATTGATGATCATTACGCCAATAGTAGGAACATCGAGATTACAATGCAGACCCTTATGCAAATGGATTATGAATCTTTAGTGATGGTATATGCTATTCGGGGTAATAGAGGCGTTCATTTAAACGAAGAAGTGGCAGAAACAATGCTAGCTTATTTGAAAAAGTGTAAGGTTAAAAAATTGATTGCCACTCTAAGTAAGGATTGTGTAGGCAGAAAAGACACAGTAAGTGAAGAAGAATGCCAAGTTTTTCTAAATGTTATGAAGGATTCTGGCCTTCCCCTAGTCTTAAAAGATACCCTAGATCAAGCCCTAGACTTGGCGTTAACCTATGTTGATGAAGGGGATTTACTGCTCCTTGCAGGATGCCAGGGAATGGATTCAGCAGGAGCTCTTTTAGCTGGAAAAACTGACCCGCGCTTGGACTTACAAGCTATTAAAGCTAAGGTAATCCACCGTTCATGCTAACTTGAAATGGGAAGAAAGTCATACTATAATAAAAATAGAACCATCGAGGAGGGTAAAATGATAGATCATTTAGGTAACTGGTCAAGAAGCCACTATTGTGGTGTTTTGCGTGAAGAAAATGTAGATGAAGATGTTTGTTTAATGGGATGGGTTCAAAAGGAAAGAGATTTAGGATCTTTAATTTTTGTAGATTTAAGAGATTTTTCTGGTATCGTCCAATTGGTTTTTAATAATGATACCGACCCAGATTTATATAAAAAAGCACAAGGCTTACGGTCAGAATTTGTGATTGCAATTAAGGGTAAGCCCCGCATTCGCTCTAATAAAAACCCAAATATTCCTACAGGAGATATTGAGGTTGTTGTGAGTGAACTAAAGATTTTAAATACATCGGAAGTTCCACCTATCTATGTTAAAGATGGCGACAATGTGGAAGAAACCATGCGTTTAAAATATCGGACATTAGATTTAAGAAAAGCTGAAATGCAAAGAAATTTAAGAATCCGATCAAAGATTTCTCAATTAACTAGAAATTTCTTTCTAAATCATGATTTTGTTGAAATTGAAACCCCGATGTTAACAAAGCCAACTCCAGAAGGGGCTCGGGACTATTTAGTTCCTAGTCGAATAAATAAAGGGAAGTTCTATGCCTTGCCTCAATCACCACAGCTCATGAAGCAACTTTTAATGGTTAGTGGCTTTGACCGCTATATTCAAATTACAAAGTGCTTTAGAGA
>JASBZN010000054.1 GCA_029983435.1 Urinicoccus sp.
GCATCATAAGCAAAATAATTCTTATCATAAAGAATTTTTTGTGTTTCCTTATTAAG
This sequence comes from Urinicoccus sp., assembly GCA_029983435.1. GTDB lineage: Bacteria > Bacillota > Clostridia > Tissierellales > Peptoniphilaceae > Urinicoccus. The sequence continues at coordinate 57 of JASBZN010000054.1, forward strand.
CCCTCCTGTTACTGGCAGGTTGTTTTGTGCCTGAAAGCGCTTAATTTCAGCAATCCGTTCGCTCCCCTTTTGATTGACAAAATGATTTGGCCGCACCCATTGGCCAAAGATATTCGTGGGAATGAGTAAAAGTCCCAATAGTAAAAAAGCGACACTCTTACTTATCTTTTTCATTCTATTCCTCCTACAAAATTTTCTTTAAAAATTGACCCGTATAGGAGTCTTTGCACTTGGCAATTTCTTCTGGTTGGCCTGTAGCAATCACTTGGCCCCCTCCATCTCCACCCTCTGGTCCTAAATCGATAATATGGTCTGCAACTTTAATCACATCTAAATTGTGCTCAATAACAATGACTGTATTACCTAAGTCCACCAGGCGATTTAAAACTTGAACCAGTTTATCCACATCATACATGTGAAGTCCCGTTGTGGGTTCATCTAAAATATAAACTGTTTTTCCCGTTGACCGCTTAGACAATTCTGTTGCCAATTTAATCCTTTGGGCTTCCCCACCAGAAAGTTGCGTCGATGGTTGTCCCAATTTAATATATCCTAGCCCCACATCCATTAGAGTTTGAAGCTTACGGACAATTCTTGGATGGTTTTTGAAAAAGTCTAGAGCTTCCTCTACGGTCATGTCTAAGACTTGGGCAATATTTTTCCCCTTATATTTTACTTCCAAGGTTTCCCGGTTATAGCGTTTCCCCTTGCACACTTCACATGGAACATAGACATCAGGTAAAAAGTGCATCTCTACCTTTATAATACCATCTCCCTTACAAGCTTCGCAACGACCGCCCTTGACATTAAAGGAAAATCTTCCCTTTTTATAGCCCCGCATCTTGGCCTCATTGGTGGTTGCAAAGAGGTCCCGAATAAGATCAAAGGTCCCTGTATAAGTTGCAGGATTACTTCGCGGTGTCCGACCAATGGGGCTTTGGTCAATGTCTACAACCTTATCTAAATTTTCCAAGCCACCAATAGACTTATAGCGACCAGGTTTTACCCGGGACTTATTAATCTTTTGTTGGAGAGACTTGAGTAGAACTTCATTGACTAGGGAACTTTTCCCTGATCCACTTACACCCGATACCACAGTAAATTTTCCCAGAGGAAAATCAGCATCTACCTTTTTTAAATTGTTTTCTTCAGCCCCTTTAATGTGAACCCATTTTCCGTTGCCAGGTCTTCTCTCTTTAGGAATGGGGATTGACCGGCGCTTTGCCAAATAATCTCCCGTAATGGAATCCTTGGTAGCCATAATATCCTTAGCTGTTCCCTGGGCCACCAAATGTCCCCCATGAATTCCAGCACCTGGTCCAATATCAATTATTTCATCTGCTGCCATCATAGTATCTTCATCGTGTTCTACCACAATCAAGGTATTTCCTAAATCCGTTAAATCTCTTAAGGTCTTTAAAAGCATGGCATTATCCTTTTGATGAAGACCAATGGAAGGCTCGTCCAAAACGTAAATTACTCCCACAAGAGCAGATCCGATTTGCGTAGCCAAGCGAATCCGTTGCGCTTCTCCACCAGAAAGAGTACCGCTCATTCTAGCCAGGGTTAAATAATTTAAACCCACATTGTCTAAAAAAGAAAGCCGCGCCCTAATTTCTTTAAGAACTTCGGTACCGATGATTTTTTCTTTTTCTGTAAGACTTAATTTATTAAAAAACTCCAAGGCCTTAGTTATAGATAGCTGGGTTACTTCATAGATATTTAAATCTCCCACTCGAACAGATAAAAGACTGTCTTTTAACCGAGCCCCATGGCAATCTGGACAGGGGATATCGGTCATAAACTCGTCAATTCGGTCAATAATCCTACCCGAATTAGTCTCCCGATACCGTCTTTTTAGGTTGTTTATAATCCCTTCAAAGCTTCCCCGATATCTCTTCCTACCACTAAAATAAGAATCAAAGCTGACAGAAATTTCTTCGTCACTTCCATACAAAAGAGCATTCATAAAATCTTCTGGCAGATCCTTAATAGGCGCCTTGGTATCCACACCAAATTTTTTTGCTAATCCATGAATGATTTCATAGTAGTAGGTTCCTGGACTGTTGGAATAACAAGAAATCGCTCCTTGGTCAATGGATAAGTCTTTGTTGGGTATAATTAAGTCCACATCTGGTTCCTTGGAATAGCCAATCCCCTTACAAGTGGGGCAAGCTCCCAAGGGATTGTTAAAAGAAAAAGACCGAGGGCTAATTTCTTCAATGGCAATACCACAATGAGGACAGGATAATTTCGTAGAAAAAACCTTGGTTTCTCCTCCAATGATATCCACATGAACTAGACCGCGGCCAATTTCTGTAGCCAGTTCTAAAGAATCTGCTAGTCTTGACCCAATCCCTTCCTTGATAATCACTCGGTCCACTACCGTTTCAATGGTATGGGCCTGATTTTTGTTTAATTCAATATCCTCTACTTGGTCCAAATCATGAAGCTCTCCATCAATCCGAACCCGGACATAGCCATCTTTTTTAATTTTTTCCAAGAGTTTTTTATGCATGCCCTTTTTTTGAATTACATTTGGACCTAAAATCTGAATCTTCGTTCTCTCTTCCAAGTCCATTAGTTCATCTACCATTTGATCTATGCTATAGGAAGTAATTTCCCTTCCACACTTGGGACAATACGGCTTACCAATTCTTGCAAAGAGAAGACGAAGGTAATCATAAATTTCTGTTACTGTCCCTACGGTAGACCGAGGGTTTTTACTTGTGGTCTTTTGGTCAATGGAAATACTTGGACTCATCCCTGTAATTTCATCTACTTCTGGTTTATCCATTTGCCCTAAAAATTGTCGGGCATAAGAGGAGAGACTTTCTACATACCGCCTTTGCCCCTCTGCATAAATCGTATCAAAAGCCAAGGAACTTTTTCCTGACCCCGACAAACCTGTCACAACAACAAATTTATTTCTAGGAATTTTAACTGTTATATTTTTTAAATTATTTTGTCTTGCTCCACGAATGACAATGTGAGAATCTTTCATTCTACCTCCCTTTCGTAGATGGTCTGTATTTGAAGTTTAAGTTCTTTAATCTTATCTCGAATTTCAGCTGCTTTTTCAAAATCTAATTCCTCTGCAGCCTTGTACATCTCTGGTTTTAAATTATGGATCATTTCTTGAATTTCTTCAAGGCCAAATTCATCTTCATAATCTTCTGGCTCTTCTGCAGCAATCGTGCCTGCAATAATATCTCGAACGCTTTTTTGAACTGTCTTGGGTGTAATGTTATGCTCTTTGTTAAAGGCATCTTGGATACGCCGTCTCCGGTTGGTTTCATCAATGGTTAACTGCATGGAATCCGTTATTTGATCCGCATACATAATTACTTGTCCTTCTGCATTCCGGGCAGCCCGACCAGCAGTTTGTATTAAACTAGTTTCCGACCGTAAAAAGCCTTCTTTGTCGGCATCTAAAATTACCACAAGACTCACCTCTGGTAAATCCAGTCCTTCTCGCAAAAGGTTAATTCCAACTAAGACGTCATAAACCCCTAATCGCAAATCTCGAATAATTTCCATCCGTTGAATCGTATCTACATCCGAGTGCATGTAGGTCACTTTTATATCTAAACCCTTTAAATAGTCCGTTAAATCCTCTGCCATTTTCTTGGTGAGAGTGGTAATGAGAACCCGTTCTTTTTTCTCTACCCGATCATGAATATCTTTGACGATATTGTCAATTTGATTTTTAGTGGGCCGAACTGTTATTTTTGGATCTAATAAACCCGTAGGACGAATAATTTGTTCCACAATTTGAGTAGAATGTTCCTTTTCATAGGGCCCTGGAGTTGCAGAAACATAGAGACATTGATGCATCATGTTTTCAAACTCTGGAAACTTCATGGGTCGATTATCCAAAGCCGATGGAAGACGGAAACCATAGTCAACTAGTGTTGTTTTTCTGGCACGATCTCCATTGTACATCCCTCGAATTTGGGGAATGGTAGCATGAGACTCGTCAATAATAGTCAAAAAATCTTTGGGAAAATAGTCAATCAAGGTATAGGGTTTAGACCCTGGTGCCCGCCCAGACAAGTGGCGGGAGTAATTTTCAATCCCTGTGCAGAAACCCATTTCTGCTAACATTTCTAAATCATACCTTGTTCTTTGCTCCAGACGTTGGGCCTCTAAGAGTTTATCCTGGTCTTTAAGTTCTGCTAGACGCTCTTCTAATTCCTCTTCAATAGTAACTAAAGCTCGCTCTACCTTTTCTTCTGAAGTGGCAAAGTGGGAGGCCGGGAAGATAGATATATGGTTGCGATAAGCCACAACATGGCCTGTTAGAGCATTTACTTCTGTAATACGGTCAATTTCATCGCCAAAAAATTCTACCCGGTAAGAATTCTCTGAACTATGGGCTGGAAAAATTTCCAAGATATCTCCTCGAACTCGAAAAGTCCCCCGGATAAAGTTCACATCATTCCGAACATATTGGATATCCACCAGTTTGGACATCACTTCATTTCTATCCTTAACCATCCCTGGTCTTAAGGAAACTACTAAATTCTCATAATCTATAGGATCTCCTAAACCATAAATACAGGAAACACTGGAAACAATTATAACGTCCTTTCTTTCAAAAAGGCTCATGGTTGCACTATGACGTAATTTATCAATTTCATCATTAATAGATGCATCCTTTTCAATAAAAGTATCTGTTTGAGGTACGTAAGCTTCTGGTTGATAGTAGTCGTAGTAGGAAACAAAATATTCCACCGCATTGTCCGGAAAAAACTCACGAAACTCACTGGCCAGCTGGTAGGCCAGGGTCTTATTGTGGGCTATAACCAAGGTGGGTTTTTGAACTCTTTCAATCACTTTTGCCATGGTAAAGGTCTTTCCAGACCCAGTAACCCCCTTGAGGGTTTGATGTCGGTCTCCTCTTTCAATTCCCCTGGCTAACTGGTCAATGGCCTGGGGTTGATCTCCCATGGGCTCAAAGGGTGCATGCACTTTAAACTCCATCATCTACCTCTTTTCTACATAGGCACAAAAGCTATCTAGCAAAACTAGATAGCTTTCTTTAAATTTTATTTTTTAATATTTCTTTTGCTTTCTTTAATTGGGCATCCGTTTGGATATAATCTAAACCAATCCCCTTAATATTTTCTGGATTTTTAATCTCAGTATCTGGTTTAATACCTTTCTTGTCTATACTTACCCCTTTTGGTGTAAAATATTCAGCTACTGTTAACTTTACCCCATCTCCCTTAGGGAATTTTTTCAAAATTTGGATGACGCCTTTTCCATAAGAAGTTTCTCCAACAATGGTCGCTTTTTCATGATCTTTTAAGGCTCCCGCCAAAATTTCACTAGCTGAAGCAGAACCCTTATTCATTAAAACCACCATAGGCACATTTAAGGACCTATCGTCCGATTGAATATTTTCCACTACTTTGCCTTGGCGATTTTTTGCTGTCACAATGGTTCCCTTTGGTAAGAGAGTATCGGCAATCCCTGTTGCCCCTTCCATGACCCCTCCTGGATTTCCCCGAAGGTCAATAATTAATCCCTTCAGTCCTTGCTTTTTTAAACCGTCTAAGTGTTTATCAAATTCTTGACTAGTATGGTCTGAAAATTGGGTAATGCCTATATAACCAATATCTTGATCTAGTTTCTTTGAAATCACCGTATCGATACTAATCTTTTTTCTGGTGAGCTCAAGGTCCTGAAGCTTTTGGCTTTCTGCTTTTAGTATTTGAATTTTTACCTGGCTTCCTTCTTCTCCTTTAATTACTTCCACAGCTTCTGTCAGTTGGCTTGCCATGTAATCCTTGCCGTTTACTTTTATGATTTTATCTCCAGCTGTAATTCCTGCTTCTTGAGCAGGACTTCCCTTAATGGCTGAAATCACAGTAATTAAATTGTCATCCCCTGGAGACAGGACCATGCCAACACCACAAAAGCTTGCCGTAGTGAAGTCCATTAACTCTTGCAGTTCTTCCTTGGTGTAGTATTCGGAATAAGGGTCTCCTAGTGAAGCCACGATTCCCTTAAGTTGGCCTACATAAAATTTATCTTCATCTACTTCTCTTAGGTAATTCTTTTTAACGAAATCCTTCAGGTACTCCATCTTAATGGTTTCTTTGGTGGTTAAGCCATTAGAAAAGATGGTTCCCTTGTTCGAAAAATAAAGTGTAAAGAGATTCGTTACTAAAAGTAAAGCGATGGTCGTTACAATCCATCTTTTTTTCATCCCGCTCCCCCTTTAAATCTTAAATGAAGCTTAGAGGATTTGTCGGTCTCCCTCCAACCCTCACTTCAAAATGACAGTGGGGCCCTGTAGACCGCCCTGTAGATCCTGCAAGAGCAACAGTTTGACCTGCACTGACCTGTTGACCTACCCGAACTTTTAAGCTGGAATTATGGCCATAAACAGTAACAATATCTCCGTGGTCAATCATCACAACATTCCCATATGACCCCATATAAGAAGCCGTAATCACAACACCTGATTTAGCCGCTACTATGGGCGTTCCACTGGGAGCTGGAATATCCACCCCTGAGTGCAGTCTGCTTGTCTTTAATACTGGATGAATTCGATAACCAAAAGGGGAAGAAATTCGACTATGTCCTGGCACTGGCCACATTAAACTCTTACTGCTACGAATAGATGGGGTTCCAGCCATAGGTAGCTCCTTCACTCCACTAGATCTTCTAGTAGAGTTGGATTTTTTTGCAGCTTCTTGCCGTCTTAATTCTTCTAAACGCTTTTGTTGGTTGATGTCATTTCTTATTTGTTTTATCTTTGCTTCTAATTGCCCGCTTTCTTTGAGCATTTCTTCGTAGTCTTCTTCATAAGCACTTAAGTCATTTTGTAGGCTAGACATATAATTTTGCTTCGCTACATTGGCAGCTTCTAAAGCAGCTTTCTTTTCTTCTACTTGAAGACGGTTTGCTTCTAAAGCAGCCTTCTTTTCATCTAGCTCTTGCTTCTTAGCCCGAATAATATCTACTTGGGTTTTAATATTTGCCACTAATTCTCGGTCTTGCTTGTTAATGGCCTTTACTAATTCCACATTGGTAAAAAAGGATTCCATATTTTCAGAGCTTAAAAGAACCTCTAAGTAGCCCATATCCCCATTGACATACATGACTTTAATTCTTTGAGCAAAGTCATCTTGGGATTTCTTTAGTTCTGCTTGGGCTTTTTCCAATT
>JASBZN010000055.1 GCA_029983435.1 Urinicoccus sp.
TTAAAATAATCGCCGGTGTCATTACTTCGTCGTATCTTGCAATGGTTTTTGGTATTTTTTGTGCCAATTCTTCCGTGATGAAAATCACCCCGTATTGGTCCTTCGCCAAACCATCAATTTGATCTCTTGCTTCTTCTGCTTCATAAGCAGTATAAACATCAATCCCTAGGGCTTTAAAGACCGTTACCGAATCCTTATCTCCAAGAACTGCGATTCTATACATAACTATCACGTAGCCTTTCTTTTATATTTTCACTTGGGATGTCATTGGCCTTGGCAATTAAAATCAAGCGTAAATTTTTGATTTCCATTTCCTTGGCTAGACCATAAGCAAAAATAACTTCCGGGCCATAAGTCATGGTCTTACTTTCTTTAATCAAGTCAATGCAATATCGGTCCAGTTCATCTTCCAACTGGCTCAAAGAATTTTTTTCATCGAAAACATCCAGGCCCCGGCGGACATACTTTGCGATTTTTTTTGTAGTAAACATCTTGTTGTCGCTATCCAATTCTGTATTTAGGTAGTTGTAATAGTCTTTTTTGGGGATTTCCCCACCCTCATAAAGGACTTTTTGTAAAAACTTTAAGTCCATTACCTTGGTCTTATTTCGGAAAAAAGTTCCTATATTAGAAAAATCAATATAGGCCTTTAAGTAGTCCCGAAACATGTCTACATCCATTTCATCTACCAGCTCTTGCATCCCATGGATTTGAGCTTGATCAATGGACAGGTCAATATCTTGCGGATCGGACCACTCTTCGTAAATAGCCATGGCCTCTTCCACCGTCTTCATGGCCCGATCTAAGGTCTTAGAAGCAATCTTGCCTTCATGGTTGTTTAAAAGCTCTTGGGCCTTTTTAATATCCAGGCGTCCCAAAGGAACGTAGCTAGTTTCTAAGTCATGGTGGGTCATGTTTTCCTTGGCCAATACTTTGAGATTATGGTAAAAGTATTGGGCAGCCAAGAGGTCCACAGGTCTGGAATCCGGTGAGATTTCATAGAGATCTTTAAAGGTCTTTATGAGCTCTTGTTTTAAGACATATTCATAGTCCCGGTCATTTTCCAAGGAGTGGATGGCTGGTTGGTAAACTGAATCCGACAAAATATGCAGGGCCTCATTTAAGTCTTTGCTTTCAATGAGACGATCATAGATAGGCTGGTTTAAAAGATCTTTTTCCAGGACCCGAATCCTTGCAGAAGCTTGGATGAATTTACTTCTATCCATTTTTCCTCCTATCTTTCAAACAGTTGATCTGAAATCATCTTTTCTAGTTCGTCCTTTTTAGACTCTATCAAGTTATCGAAGCTGCCATTATAGATAATATTTCCTGAAGATAAGACAAATCCCTCGTCTATAGATTCTTCTAAGAGTTTAACAGGAAGATTTTCCTTTTGGACCTCTGAGTAGTATTTTTCTGGAACCTTTAAGGAATAAGCTTGGCTGTCATCCAATTGACCCAGAGTTTTTTTTAGATAGCCAATAAAGCTCTGACTGTCCATGTTCTTTAGTTGGTCCTTTACTTGGCCTAGAACCACTTCTACAACTTCTTCTTCTTTAGAAAGAATCTGGTCTCTAGACTTTAGGTTGTTTTTAGACTTTATTTTTTCATAGGCAACTTTAGCTTCTTCTTCTGCCTTGTTGATAATCCTACGATAGTCTTCTTCCCCTTGTTTTTTCTTTTCTGCCAAAATGGCTTCTTTTTCTCTATTGGCTTGATCTAAGATAACTTTAGCTTCATTTTCTGCATCGGCATGAATTTTTTCTAAAATGTTATCTAAATTCGACATAGTTCCTCCTAGGCTTGCATCATGATGAAGAAGGAGATAGCAAAGGCAAGAATGGCGTATAATTCAACCATAACTGCGTAGATAATCCCTTTTACTTGTTGTTCTTCATTTTTGGCCAGGATGTTGATCCCGCCAACGGCCACCTTACCTTGGGCAATGGCTGAGAATAAACCGCCTAGGCCAATGATGCCCCCGGAGATCATGTACATGAAACCTGTACTTACTTCCAGTTCTGGCTTAAGGTTCAAGAAGATAAAAAAGCCAATTACAAAGCCGTAAAGACCTTGGGTTCCTGGTAACAATTGTAGAACCAAAGACTTACCGAATTTTTCCGGTTCTTCAATAACGACGCCGGAAGCTGCTTCCCCGGCCATTCCTACACCCTTGGCTGAGCCAATTCCAGCTAGGGCCACTGCGAACAAGACACCAAGTGCCCCCAATACTAAACCACCATTTCCTGCAAATAAATCTGTTAATGCTACTGTCATTATTCTTTCCTCCTTAAATTATTTAACATTGAAATATTCAGAATCTTCAACAAACTTACGGAAGGGACGACCTCCCCCTTCATAGAACTTATTAAACATTTCTACATAAGTGAGCCGGGCCGTATGGACATAGGCTGATAAATAAGATAAAAATGCATTAAAAAGTTGGAAAACTAAGAAAATAACGAGGCCAAAGAGAATTCCTAAAATTCCCTTGCCAAATAAAATACCTGCAATCATGTTGACGGCAACGGCAATAAAAGAGCCGGATAAAACCAACGCCATGAGTCGGAAGTAGGATGCAAAGTCTCCAATATAGTTTGCCAGACCGTAGAGAGAATAAACTCCCCAGCCAATCTTTCCTCCAACACTTTTTTCTTGGCGACCTCCCGTCAAGAGAATCCCTATCATCCCAACGATCATGGTAACAAATAAAATTTTCGCCACAATCGGTTGCATGGGGCGAGCCTTGGAAATACCAACTCCAATAGCACCTACCAGGGTCATATACCAAAAACCTACGTCATACAAGGCGTCCAAGGGTTTGTGGTCTCGGATATCCATATAGGCTTGCAGTCCCAAACCAAAGAAAAGGTGAATACCCCCTAAAACCATGGATAAAAGAACCATTTCCATTACCTGTTTAGATGGGTCAATCAAGGACGGTAAAGGAATAACGCCTCCTAAAAAGGATCCAAAAATCAATCCCCAAATCATAGTGGAGATGGATAGGTAATTAAAAAATTGAATAAACTGCCGTTTTCCCTCATCCAGGTTGAAACATTTTAAAGCAATGAGGGTTCCGATAAAGACCAGAAGACCGTAGCCCAAATCCCCTACCATAATTCCTGCAAAGAGAAAATAGAACGGCGCAAAAAAGGGTGTCGGGTCAATTTCATTGTACTTGGGATAGGCATACATACTGGTTAAAAGTTCAAAGGGTTTTACCAGTCGGTTGTTTTTCAAGAGAATGGGTACTTCTTGTGAATTTCTGTCCGCATCCTCTGCCAAAAGATAATAGTCTTGACCTAAAATCTTTTGGATTGTCTCTTCAAACTCCTTCATGGAAGGACTGGGAACATACCCTTCAATTAAATCCATATTTTTTGTTGTTAAAAATTTTTCTGATGAAGCAAGTTTAAAGCGCTCATTCCTTAAGTAGTCATGATACACTTCAAAATCTTCCAAGTACTTAGTTGCCTTGTGCGCATCTTCTTCAGCCTGATGAATTTCTTGCTCTTTTTCTTCAATGATAGCCCGGTTCTTCTTTATGGCGTCCCGGACCAAGACCTTTGTCTTTAAGTCAACAGAAGAAAACCCTAATCTTTTAAAAAGATCATCCAGGTCTTTCCCCTGACTTTTTTCCACCATAACCAGATAATAGCTATAGTCCTTATCTTGGTTAATTCTTTCCAAATAGGCATAGTCCAAATCTAAAAGTTCCCGTTCAAACTCTTGGTAATATCGAGTGGGAACCTGACCTGTTACAGCGCGAACCCTGGCAAAGTTATCTAAATCACCAGGTGCTATGGAAAGTTTTTCCCAAGGACTTAATTCATCAATTCGAGAGGAAATTTTTTCAATTTCCGTATGTCGATCTTCTATCCGGTGGTAGATTTCCAAAACCTCTTCATAGTGGTCTTGGTAGGGAAAAGACTTGGCCCTTTGCCGAATTTCTTCCAAACTAAGGGTCTTATTTCCATCGATAAGTTGACGAAGCTTGGTTTTTTCATCCTGATAGTTTTGTAAAAAATCAATAACAAACTTACTTTGATGGATGGCGGCATCGGTTGTAACGATATCCTCCTTATTATAGCTAAGGTCCTCTTCTTCAGACTTACTCTCAACTAAATAAACATCTTCAAAATTTTGTAATTCATCTAAAAGCTCCTGCCTCTTTTCCTTAAAGGAAAAAAGCCGAAACTTTTTCATGTTGACAATAGCCACTAAACCACAACCTTTTCTACAATCGCTTTCACTAGCCCTGAAAACTCTTCTTTTTTCATGGCTTCCAGTTTCTTAATTTGGCTATCTGTTTTCTCAATGAGTTCTGTAGAATCCTCTTGAGCCAGCTCTTCCTTATCTTGAATCATCTCAGACTTTTTTTCTCGAGCTTGCTCGATGATTTCCTTATAAGAAGCCTCTGCCTCTACTTTGGCTTGTTCAAGCATTTCCTTACTTTTTTGCTTCGCTTCTCGAATCAACGTTTCTGCCTGTTCTTCCGCCTGCTTGATTTTTTCTACAGCAGTGTCACCCATATTCTCACCCCCGTTTTCCTCTCAAAGTCCCTTTCTGACATCTTTTTTGTAGGAACTTTGTTGTCCTATGAAAATTACTCCTTAAAAGTACAATAAGAAAAGGAGTTTTAACAAACTGAAATAAACAAGCCTACTGAACCAAAATGGGCCCAACTATCTCGTCTACCATCCCCTAAAATTTTTTTAGGGCAATCTGTGGAAACTCCTTGTACTTTAGACATACTACACTTATTAAATTGTTGACAAGGCTCTGTCATCTTACGTTCATGGAAAACTTGGGATAGTACAACTGTCTGATACAATTGTTCTTTATGCATAAATCTCTCCAAGATTTTTACTGCCATGACTTTCACTCCATTCCTTATCAATACCTTTATTTTACATAATTTTCCTCTGATTTTCAACCGCCTTTTGTCTTTTAACGAGAAAAGCTTTTACCCTCCTTATCTAGGAGTTCTTTATCCCTTCGAGGTTTTTATAAAAACTTATCTTTCTCAAACTAAAATAAAAAAGAAAGACCTCGTCTTTAACAGGCTAGCAAAATCCTTCCCCTGTATTTTAACAAGTCGGTCTAGTTCTTATATACCCCTCTTTGGTAAATTTATTAGATTATTTATCTTTTCATAGAAATTTTGCGAAAAATTTATATTTTGTAAAATCTATTTTTATTTAATGAAAGCTAAGAAAAAATTTTTAAAAATAAAAAAGCCTGCAAGGGAAAGCATCCCCTGCAGGCTTCTCTTTACTTTTTTATTTACTATAGTCGTAAAAACCTTGACCAGTTTTACGACCCAAACGACCTGCTCGAACCATTTTCTTGAGTAGTGGGTGAGCACGGTATTTATTGTCACCAAATTCTGTGTAAAGAACATCCATAATTGCTAAGCAAACATCTAGACCAATTAAATCACCAAGTTCCAAGGGTCCCATTGGGTGGTTTGCCCCTAATTTCATGGCTGTATCAATATCTTCTGCAGAGGCAACACCATCAGCATAGATACCAATTCCTTCATTGATCATTGGAATTAAGATGCGGTTTACAACAAAGCCTGGAGCTTCTTCTACTTGAACAGGAGTCTTGCCTATTTCTTTGGCAATATCAATGATTTTTTGGTTTGTTTCATCAGAAGTAAGCATTCCACGAATGACTTCAACAAGTTTCATCATTGGTACTGGGTTAAAGAAGTGCATACCAATAACTTTATCTGGTCTCTTCGTTGCTGCACCAATATCTGTAATGGATAAGGATGAAGTATTGGATGCTAAGATTGTCTTTTCATCACAAACTTCGCAAAGCTCTGCAAAAATTTGTTTTTTAATTTTCGCATTTTCTGTTGCAGCTTCAATGACTAAGTCACAGTCTTTAACATCTTCTAACTTATCTGTTGTCTTAATATTTGCAAGAACAGCTTGCTTTTCATCTTCTGTCATGCGTTCTTTTTTTACGCTACGACTTAAATTTTTATCAATCGTTTGAATTGCTCTTTCTAATTGTTCTGGAGCAATATCACGAATGATAACTTCATGTTTACTAGCAAGAGTTTGTGCAATACCAGACCCCATAGTTCCTGAACCAATAACACCAATTTTCATATCTTTCCTCCTAAAAATCCTACATCTTCTAACTGAGAGTTTAGCAACCCTTGAAATCAGGTTTTCTCTTTTCTAAAAAGGCCTTCATTCCTTCTTTTTGGTCTTCTGTTGCAAAACAGAGGGCAAAATTTGCTCTTTCAATATCCATGCCTGTGTCAATGTCTGTTTGGAGACCATTATTGATGGCTTGTTTTGCATAGCGAACAGCAAGTTGGGATTTAGAAGCAATTTCTTTTGCCATCTTCATTGCTTCATCCATTAATTCTTCTGGTTCCACTACTTTATTCACTAGGCCAATGGCAAGAGCTTCGTCTGCCTTAATATTGTTTGCTCGAAAGATGAGTTCCTTTGCTTTACCTGGTCCAATTGTTCTAGCAAGTCTTTGTGTTCCACCAAAGCCAGGAGTGATTCCTAAGCCTACTTCTGGTTGACCCATAAGGGCCTTTGTTGAAGCAATTCGAATGTCGCAAGCCAAGGATAATTCGCATCCACCTCCAAGGGCGAAGCCATTAATTGCAGCAATAACAGGTTTGGATAGTTTTTCAATTAATAAGAAAGTATCCATTCCATTTTTCGCAAAGGTGTTTCCTTCTGTTGCATTGAGACTGCTCATTTCTCCAATGTCTGCTCCTGCAACGAAGCTTTTTCCTTCTCCAGTGATGATGACAACTTTTACATCTTGGTCTTGATCCAATTTTGTAAAGCAGTCTTTCATTTCTGCAATGACATTACTATCCAAAGCGTTTAAGCTTTCTGGCTTATTAATTTTTACAAGAGCAATGCCATCCTCTACTTCCGTCACTAAATATTTATAGGCCATCTCTACACTCCTTTCAGGCTATGGTTTTACACTTTTTGGCTAATAGGATTAGTCGCGTTCTACAGTAAGAGCGGTTCCCATTCCTCCACCGATACATAGGGTTGCAAGACCTTTTTTAGCATCTCTTTGTTTCATTGCATATAATAAAGTAGTTAAGATACGAGCTCCACTTGCTCCAATTGGGTGACCAATTGCAATAGCTCCACCATTTACATTTACTTTATCCATGTCTAATTGTAATTCTTGAGCAACAGCGTTAGCTTGTGCAGCGAATGCTT
>JASBZN010000056.1 GCA_029983435.1 Urinicoccus sp.
GTAAATAGCTAGCGGATCCGTCTACTAGGGATTTTGTTTCCACCACGTCGCCAGCAGCGTAAATATCTGGGATATTGGTTTCCATATGGGAGTCGGTGACAATGGCTCCGAAGTCTCCAATTTCGATGCCGATTTCCTCAGCTAAGGCGACATTGGGGCGGACTCCTGTGGCCAATAAAATAAAGTCACTTTCAAGGGTCCGACCATCTTCCAAGTGGAGAGTTTTGCCGTCAATGGCTGTGAGTCTAGCATCTCGAATAATTTCTACATGGTAGCGGTTTAGTTCCGCTTCAAGATAGGGAGTCATTTCGAGGCTTAGATTAGAAATTTGCTTAGATACAAGGAGTTTCACCTTATAGCCTAGCTTGGTAAAGGTCTCTACCATTTCCAAACCGATAAAGCCAGACCCCACAACACAGACACTGGACCCCTTGGGCATACAACAAGTTAGTTCTTGGTGGATGGCCAACATGTCCTCTATCTTTCGAAGGGTAAAGACATTGTCTTGGTCCTTGCCTTCAATGGGAGGAATAAAGGGTTGGGCCCCTGTTGCAATAAGGAGCTTGTCATAGTGGTCTTGAAAAACTTGGCCTGTTTTTAAATTTCGAACGTCTAGAGTTTTTTCTTGGGGGTGGATTTTTTCAATGCGGTGGCGGATAAATACCTGGGTCCCATAGTGGTTTTTGAAATAGTCGGGGTCCCGGGGAGCAATGTCATCTTCTTCGTCTGTCCAGTCTCCAATAACATAGGGCATATTACAAGCCGAGTAGGAAATGTAGGAGGACTCTTCGTAGATGACCAGTTCCCAATCTTCTTTTAAACGGGATAACTTGGCTGCAGCAGCAGATCCAGCTGCCACGCCGCCAATAATGATGACTTTCATGGTTTATTCCTTTCTTTTACAGCGTTTACAATTTAATTTATTTATACCCAGAAAAAAAGTAATTTAAAATGGGACTTTTTCCTTTTAGGGAAAACTGATACAATAGGAGGGAATGAAAAGAGGTGGACTATGCGTAAAAAAATCAGCTTGTTTTTGGCCTTTTTACTCCTGGGTCAAGGGCAGGTTCTTTATGCAAAAACAGAAACAAAAGAAGTGGGTCCCAATCCCCAGACTCCAGTGGTGGAAGAACAAATCCCTCCAGACCTAGTAAGAAACCAAGATTTTTTAGTTCCTACAAGCCAAGGTGTCTTGCAGGGAAACTTAAAAGAGGCCAAGGAGATTCAAGAACTTTCTCAAAAACCCTCTTGGGAGTTGGCTTCCAATTACCTGATAGGAGACTATGAAACAGGTACCATCTTGGAAGGTCACCAAATGGACCAAGTTGTGGCCCTAGCCTCTACATCGAAACTCGTGAGCCTATATGTTATTTTAGATGGAGTTCGGGACGGAAAATTAAAGCTAGAAGATACCCTGGTCATGGACCATGAAGTCACTAGCCTTACGGGGTCTACCCTTAAGTCCAAAGAAGGGGACCAATTTACCGTAGACCATTTAATAGATGCTGTCGTTATTGTTTCTGCCAACGATGCCGTGACAGCCTTAGGAAAAAAACTAGCAGGGTCCACAGAGGGCTTTGTAGCCATGATGAATAAAAAGTGCCAAGACTTGGGACTTACCCATGCCCACATGGTAAACCCCCATGGCCTGACAGACTATACCCTAGAAGACTACAATAAAATGACGGTAGAGGAACTTTTTACCCTAACTAGGTCCTTAATCAAAGACCATCCAGAAATTTTAACTCGGACCAAAAAAGCCCTACTGGAAGATCCCAACCGGTCTTTTTTGGCCTATAATACCAACCCTCTTTTAGGGATTGTCAAGGGAGTAGATGGGTTAAAAACAGGCTATACCAATGCCTCTGGCAGGTGCCTAGTGGCAACAGCCATGCCCCCTAGCATCCGTGGGGTGACAGAACCCATGCGGCTTATTTCCATTACCATGGGGTCTCCGTCCAACATGGCTCGGTTTGTTGTGGCGAAGCGGCTCATGGACCATAGTCTACGGACTTATTCGAAACGCTTGGTAGCGGCAAAAGACCAAGCCATAACGCAAGTTCCCGTTTTAGAAGGAAGAGAAAAGCGGGTGGATGTTTTTCCTGTGAAAGATTTTTCTATCCTATGGGATGGGAAGGAAAAAATTACGAAGAAGCTGGATGTTAGTCCCCTGACACCTCCCTTAAAGGCCCATAGTCAGGTGGGACAGGCCCGATACTATCAAGATGGTGAACTGGTGGCGACCCTTCCCTTGGAGATTCGCCAAGATGTGGAACCGGAAAACATTCTTGTTCGCTTGCAAAAACATCTCTACCAAGCCTTTTTACAAATTGAAAATGCCTAGAAAAAGAAGCAGGTTTTGTGCTATAATAGACTTTACGTACATGGACCTGTAGCTCAGGTGGATAGAGCGGTGCCCTCCTAAGGCACGTGCCGGGGGTTCGAATCCTCTCAGGTCCGCCAAAGGAGAAAAGTCGTGTTAATGGTTAAAATCAACCACTAACACGACTTTTTAATTGATCTGATTGGTAAGTTTTTCTCCTTGGGCAAAGGCTAGAAGGTTATCTCGGGCGTTTTCCCCCATTTCCATCCGGGCAGCATAGGTGGCATTACCAAGGTGGGGAGATAGGATCACTGTATCCATCTTTAAAAGATCTGGGTGGACCTTGGGTTCAAATTCATAGACATCTAAGGCGGCACCAGCAATTTTTTTATTTTTTAAGGCCTGAACCAAGGCTTCTTCATGGACAATGGGTCCTCGGGAGGCGTTAATAAGAATGGCTGTTTCTTTCATTTTTTCCAGAGCTTGTGTGGAAATAAGGTGGTGGAGAGCTGGTACATAGGCAGTGTGGAGGCTGATAAAGTCGGATTTCTCTAAAAGGCTATCTAGGTCCACATAGGTGAGGTTTTCTTCTTCTAAATCCACCTTTCGGTGTCTGGAATAGTAGATAACCTCCATGCCAAAAGCCAGGGCCCGCTTGGCAACTTCATAGCCGATATGACCCAGGCCTATAATCCCTAGGACTTTTCCTTGGAGCTGTTGACCCAAATAAAAGGTGGGTCGCCAACCCTTAAATTCTCCTTGACGAAGGAGCTGGTCTCCAGGAAGGAGATGGCGGGCTGCTGCCAAGAGGAGGCAAAAGCTAAGTTCTGCTGTAGAAACAGCAGAAGAAGGGGCAGGAGCATTGGTAACGGCAATGCCTTTTTCTTCAGCGTAGCCTATGTCGATGTTGTCAAAGCCTGCTCCATAGTTAGCTACAAGCTTTAATTTTTTTCCAGCATCCAGGATATCTCTATCAATTTTATCGGATAGGGGACACAAAAGAGCATCTGCATCCTGGATTCTTTCTTTTATTTCCTCTGGACTTAAAGGATCTAGAGAATCGTGGTAATCTAGGGAATAAACTGCTTTTAAGTCTTCAAGAATGGTTTTTGGAATTTGACTGCTAATAAATAACTTCATAAAGACCTCCTTTTCTTTAGTCTACCATATTTTTATCGGAGATTGGACGTCTTTGTGGTAGAATAACCAGAGAGAATAAAATTTTTGAAGCTTAGGAAAAGAGAAAAGAAACCTTAAGGAGGATCTTATGTTTACAAACCAACAAGTGTATGGACAACTGGCCCTGGGTCTTGCCTGTATTTTGATTCCTTTGGCTAGTATGGTCTATTTAAAGGTGAAAAAGCAGGGCTTCATACGCTATGCTCTTTATGGAGCTTTGGTCTTTTTCTTTTTTGCCCTGACCCTGGAAAGGTTTCTTCATGGCATGGTTCTACCTCAAATAGACATTCAGACCCAACCCTGGATCTATGCTCTTTATGGGGCTCTTGCAGCAGCTGTTTTTGAAGAAATTCCTCGCTACTTTGTCCTGAAAGGACTCGATAAAAAAGACAAGGTCACTTTGGTGGATTCTCTCCAATATGGCCTAGGCCACGGTGGTTTTGAAATGATGATTTTGGTGGGAATATCTTGTATCAGTAACTTCCTTTTAGAAAAAAAGATTAATGAGGTGGGATTGAATGGGATTTTAAAGGGACTTCCTATTCCTTATCAAGGGCAAGTCAAGGTGAGTGTGGAAGCCTTAAAAGCCTTTCAAGGAACAGATTATTTTCTTCCTTTAATAGAGCGGCTTTTATCTTTAAGTTTTCATATCACCATGGGGGTCTTTGCCTTTTTCTTGCTACGGGGAATCCTGAAAAAATCGGGGCTTTTTTGGATGGTCTTTTTGCATTTTATAGTGGACTTGCCAGCAGGTCTTTACCAGGCGGGAAAAATTAAATCTCTAGGGCCTGTTTACGGAGTCTACCTAGTCTTGATTCTGGTTCTTGCTTACTTTTTAAGAAGCCAGTGGAAAAAAGCAATCCTTACAAGGGACCAAGAAGAGCAAGGGGGAATCTAGAAATAAGGGCACCAGAAAAGGCTTGAAAAAATTTCAAAAGTTTCCAAAAGACTTGGGATAATTTCCATAAATTGGGTATAAGAGAAAAGAGAAGATATGCTTTTAAAAATTTTAAAAGCACTTGAATTTCTAAGGAGGAAATAGAATGGCTATTATTGAAAAAGGACAAAAAGCACCAAGTTTTGATTTAACAAATCAAAGAGGAGAACACGTTAAATTAGAAGATTTTAAAGGAAAAAATCTCTTATTATCTTGGCATCCCTTGGCTTTCACTCCCGTTTGTACTGACCAAATGAGAGACTTAGAAGCAAACTACGAATATTTCCAAGATCACGATACAGACGTTGTTGGAATTAGTGTTGACCCACAACCTACTAAAAAAGCCTGGGCTGTTAGTTTGTGCTTAGGTAACTTAGATATTCTTTCAGACTTTAAACCTCTAGGAGAAGTATCCAAGGCCTATGGTATTTGGAAAGATCATTCTGGAGCATCTGGACGTGCAGTTGTTCTTATTGGACCAGACGGAACTGTTTTATGGTCTCATGAATATGAAGATTCTATTAAACCAGATATCGAAAAGATTAAAGAGCTTGTTGCAAACTGCAAGAGATCTCATCTAGACTAAGAAGTAAAATAAGTAAAAAACCGGAAAGTTACAAGTAACTTTCCGGTTTTTTTATTCTTCTTCTAAAAAGGAGGACCATTGGTCCATGGCCTCATCCAAGGCTTGGGCCAAGTCATCTCGGTTCTTAGATAGGTCCATGGCCTGTTCTAAGTCGTCATAGAGCTTGGGGTCTGCCAGTTTACTATCTAAATCGGATAGGTTTTTTTCCAGATGGTCAATTTTCTCTTCTAGTTTTTCCAAGGCTTCTTTCTTTTTTTTCTTTTCTGCTTGGATTTCTCGGTTACGAATTTGCTCCTTTTTTCGGCTAGTTTTTGACAGGTCTTCATCAAAAGAAAGGCTTTCTTCCTCCTTGGTCTTTTCTAGGTAGTAGTCGTAATTACCTAAAAATTCCTGAATATGGCCCTCTTCCAGAGACCATATTTTATTGGTGACAGCATTTAGAAAATACCGGTCATGGCTAATGGTTAAAATACTTCCCTCATAGAGTTTAAGGGCATCTTCTAAAATTTCTTTGGAGTCCATATCCAGGTGGTTGGTGGGTTCATCTAGGATTAAGAAGTTGGCCTTAGACAACATGAGCTTTAAGAGGGAAAGGCGGCTTCTTTCTCCACCAGAAAGTTCTCCCACTAATTTAAAGAGGTCGTCTCCCACAAATAAAAACTTGGCCAAATAGGATCGGATCTCGTAGTGGGTCAGCTTGGGATATTGGTCCCAAAGTTCGTCAATCACCGTTTTATTGAGGTCTAAGCTTTCCAGCTCTTGGTCAAAATAACCAATATGGACATTGCTTCCTAGGTGGATTTCTCCTGAGCTAAGGGGGATTTTTCCCACAATACACTTAGCTAGGGTGGTCTTTCCAGACCCATTGTCTCCAATAAGACCTACAGAATCTCCCTTGTAGAGGGTTAAGTTCACCCCAGAAAAGAGTTTTTCCTGAAAGGATTTTTCCCCATCTTCAATCCGCAAGACATCTCGGCCACTTTGGACCTTGGTTTCAAATCGGAGCTGGGTCTTTTTTGCCTCTAGGGGGGCATCCATTTGCTTCATCTTATTTAAAAGTTTTTGCCGGGATTGACCCTGGCGAATGAGCCGGGCTTTACCCATATTGGTAAAGCGACGGATGATTTCTTCCTGGCGTTTAATTTCCTTTTGCTGGTCTTCATACTGTTTGCGGTAAAGGTCCAAATCAAGCTTGTGACGAGTTTGGAAGTAGGTGTAGTTACCCTGGTAGGCCTTGAGATGGTGGTGGTCTAGGTGAAAAATTTTATGGCAGACCTTATCTAAAAAATACCGGTCGTGACTAATAACAATGACAGTTTTATTTAAATCGTTTAGGGACCGTTCTAAAAACTCAATGGTCTTGACATCTAAGTGGTTGGTAGGCTCGTCTAGAAGGTAGATGTCATAGGGGGTTAGGAGGATTTGTGCCAAGCCTAAACGGGCTTTTTGTCCCCCGGACAAGTCCTTGGTGTCCATAGACCATTGATCTTGGTTAAAGCCCAAGCCAGTTAAGACCCCGCGGATTTTGGATTCACAGCTGTAGCCGTCCATTTGGATAAATTTTTCCTGGGACTTGCCGTAGCGGTCCATTAGGTCCTCTAAATCTTCTCCTGTCGTTTGGGCCATGGCTTTTTCCATTTGGTGCATGGATTCTTGGAGTTTAAAAATAGGCTGAAAAATTTCTAAACAGGAGTCATAGACACTTCCTGTAAAAGACATATGTTGGGATAGGAGCCCAATTTTTAAGTCCTTCATCCTAGAAATTTCACCCTCATTGGGGGTTAAATTCCCAGCAATTAACTGTAAAAGGGTGGTTTTTCCGGACCCATTGGCTCCCACAAGGCCCACCTTATCTCCAGCTTCTAGGACAAAGTCTATTTGGGAAAGAATGGGCTCAACAATATAGGAATAGGAAACATTGTGAAATGAAATTTGTGCCATTTTTTCTCCTTTCTTTCTTTATTGTACCAAATATTCCCAAGAATCGATATATATTTGACAAAAAGACTTTTAAAAAGTCTAAAAATCAGATATAATGGTTAAAATAAGGTAAGAAAAATTGAGGAGGGGAACAATTTGGCAAAACAGACAAAAAAAGTATCAGATATTGTCATTCGACGCTTACCGAAATATCA
>JASBZN010000057.1 GCA_029983435.1 Urinicoccus sp.
GGAATTTACGATAAAAAGGGTGTCTCTAAAAAACTCTTTTTTGGCTTGTCCAGTTTACAACACCGGGGACAAGAAAGTGCCGGAATGAGTGTATCCAATGGATCTGAAATCATCCGGAAAAAGGGGATGGGCCTTGTAAGTGACGTTTTTAAAGACGAAAACTTACAAGAGCTCCAAGGTTCTTTGGGAATTGGCCATGTCCGCTATTCTACAGCAGGGGGAAGTTTTGAATTTAACACGCAACCCCTCATGGCCTTTGCCAAAAACACCACCATGAGTTTGGCTCATAATGGGAATTTAATTAACTATCAAATCCTCAAAACCCGTTTGGAAGAAGAAGGAATGATGTTCCAAACAACCATTGACTCGGAAGTCATTTTGTATTTAATTAGTCGTTATTATAATGGGGATATTGTCGATGCTATTCGAAAGACCATGGGCCTTATTAAGGGGGCTTATGCCGTTGTCTTACTTTTAGAAGATAAGTTAGTAGCCTTCCGAGACCCCTATGGAATTCGGCCCTTGGTTTTAGGAAGCCTGCCAGGAGGCGGCTGGATTGTATCTAGCGAAAATGCTCCCATTGATATTATTGGAGGGGAATTTTTACGGGATGTAAAACCAGGAGAAATTCTTGTTATTGATGATAAGGGTGCCAAGGAATACCCCATGAAAGAGGATTTAAAACCGAAGCACTGTTCTTTTGAGTATGTCTATTTTGCAAGAAATGACGCCGCCTTAGATGGAGTTAATTCTTACAACTTTAGAAGACGGTGTGGGGAAATTCTCTACGATGAATATCCTGTAGATGTGGATTTAGTTGTTGCAGTGCCGGATAGTGGAATTCCGTCAGCTATTGGTTATTCCCAAGCATCTCAGATTCCTTTAGCAGAGGGGCTAGTGAAAAATCGCTATATGGGACGGACCTTTATTAAGCCAACCCAAGAAGAACGGGAAATGGCAGTTAAATTAAAGCTAAACCCCCTAAGCCACGTTGTTAGCGGGAAAAAAATTGTTCTCTTAGATGATTCCATTGTTCGCGGGACCACATCTGCCAATTTAATTTCCAGGTTGCGACAAGCTGGAGCCAAGGAAGTCCATATGCGGATTACCTCTCCTCCAGTAATGAATCCCTGCTATTATGGAATTGATACACCCTCCCGAATCAACCTTATTGCAGCGAATTTATCGGTAGAGGAAATTGAAGAACGAATTGGGGCGGACTCTCTTCGTTTTATTTCAGAAGAAGGAATGGTAAAAGCAGCCAAGATTTCTGGAGAAAATTTGTGTATGGCATGTTTTGATGGCAAGTATCCAGTAGATCCAATTGTATTATAGGAGGTAATATGGCATTAACATATGAACAAAGCGGTGTCAATATTTCTGAAGGAAATCGTGCAGTTGAATTAATGAAAAAATCTGTCCAAAAAACCTACCGCGAAGGTGTTGTAGGGGACATTGGACTTTTCAGTGGAGGCTTTTCTCTCAAGGCCTTTAAGGATATGGAAGACCCTATCCTCTTAGCTTCTACAGATGGAGTAGGAACAAAAATTTTAATTTCTCAAGAGTTGGGCATCCACAACACTGTGGGTATTGACCTAGTGGCCATGTGTGTCAATGATCTTATTTGTCAAGGAGCAAAACCTTTATTTTTCCTAGACTATATTGCCAGCGGCCATTTAGAGGCGGAAAAAATCAGTCAACTCGTTCAGGGGATTTCTGATGCTTGTGTTGAGTCTCTCTGTTCTTTAATCGGTGGAGAAACAGCAGAAATGCCTGGTCTTTATGGGGAAGAAGAATATGACTTAGCTGGTTTTTCTGTAGGAATTGTAGACAGAGAAAAGATGATTGACGGATCTAAGATTCAAGAAGGAGATATCCTTATTGGTCTTAAGTCCTCAGGTATTCATTCCAATGGCTACTCTCTCGTTCGTCGCCTCTTTTTAGAAGAATTGGGCATGAAGCTAACAGACCCCTTAAAGGGAACAAACAAAAGTTTAGGAGAAGTCCTTTTAACACCAACTAAGCTCTATGTACAGCCAATTCTAAAGGTCTTAGAAGAAGTGGATTTGAAGGGGATTGTCAACATCACCGGTGGAGGATTTATTGAAAATATTCCAAGAATTTTGCCAGAAGGTTTAAATGCTCAAGTGGATGTAAACACTTGGGAAAAACTTCCTATTTTTAAGGCCATTGAAGAATCGGAACTCATCGAATTTAAAGAAATGTACCGAAGCCTCAACATGGGGATTGGAATGGTTCTTGTCTGTAGACCAGAAGAGGAAGAAAAAGTTCTAAAGAGTTTAAGTCGTTGTGGGGAAGAAGCGGTAAAGATTGGTTCCATTGTAAAGGGGAACAAAGAATGCGAACTTATAAAATAGCAGTTTTTGTCTCTGGATCAGGGACTAACTTTCAAAGTATCCTGGATGCAATGGATGCAGGAGCCTTTGGGTCCAAGGTGGTTTTATGCCATAGCAACAAGAAAGATGCCTATGGTTTAACCCGGGCCAAGAACCACGGGATTCCCACTTTGGTATCTAAGGATGATGATGAGATACTACAAGCTTTAGAAGATTATGACATAGATATGGTGGTTTTAGCTGGATACTTACGAATTCTTAGCGATAAATTTTTAAAGAGCTTTAAGGGGCTTATTTTAAATATTCATCCCTCTCTCTTGCCAAAATATGGAGGAATGGGGATGTTTGGAATCCACGTCCATGAGGCTGTTTTTGCCCATGGGGACAAGCGGTCTGGAGCCACAGTTCATCTAGTAACTTCTGTAGTAGATGGGGGAAAGATTCTTTTGCAAGAGGACACCTCCATTGAGGATTGCAAAAGTCCAGAAGAAATTCAAGCCAGAGTTTTAGAAATCGAACATAGGATTTTGCCCAGAGCAATTGGGCAGTTAGAGGAGGTATGAAATGAAGTATGCACTTTTAAGTGTCACAGATAAAACGGGGATAAGCGATTTTGCCAAGGAACTTGTAGATCGAGGCTATAAATTGTTATCTACCGGAGGAACCATGAGAGCCATTGAAGAAGCAGGCGTTCCAGTGGAAAACATCTCTGCTTATACAAACTTTCCCGAGATGTTAGATGGTCGGGTAAAGACTTTACATCCAAAGGTTCATGGTGGCTTACTCTACCGTCGAGACTTAGAAGATCATATTCAAACAGTAAAAGAGCATGGGATTGAATCCATAGATGTCGTAGTATGCAACCTATACGACTTTGAAGGACACTTGGCAAAAAAAGCCCCTCATGCAGAAATGATTGAAAACATTGATATTGGTGGGCCATCCATGATTCGGTCTGCTGCTAAAAACTATGCAGCTGTCTATGTATTAACAGATCCAGAAGACTACCAAGAAGCTCTGGATGCTATGGACGGGAAAATAGATGATTTAGCTCTTCGAGAAAAATTAGCCATGAAGGCTTTTTCTACAACAGCTTATTACGATGCCATGATTAGCCGGTATATGCAAAAGAAGGTAGGGGAAAAGGCAAACACGTTAACCTTTGGATTAAAGAAAGTTTCTGACCTACGATATGGAGAAAATCCCCACCAAAAAGCAGCTAGATACCGGGACCCAATGGCAGATTCTTACTACGCTTCCATCCACCAATACCAAGGAAAGGAATTATCTTTTAATAATTTAAATGATTTAAATACTGCCTTGGAATTGGCTATGGAATTTAAAAATCCAGCTTGTGTCGCTTTAAAACATGCCACTCCCTGTGGTGTTGCCTGTGGAGAAAATATTTATGATGCTTACGAAAAGGCCTTTGAAGCAGATTCTCTTTCCATTTTTGGTGGTGTGGTTGCCTTTAATGGAGAAGTAGATGGAAAGACAGCAGAAAAAATGGTAGAAATTTTCTTAGAAGTAGTTGCTGCTCCATCTTATACCCAAGAAGCCTTAGAAGTTTTTAAGAAAAAACCTAACCTTCGGGTGTTAAGCTTTGATGCGAAAAAAGAAACGGCTTCTGTAGATATTAAATATACTTCTGGGGACTTTATCATCCAAGAAAAAGACAAGCTAAGCCATAAGGAATGGGAAGTTGTAACCAAGCGTCAACCAAGTGAAGAAGAAATAAAAGATTTAGAATTTGGAGAAATGGTTTGTAAGTATGCTCGGTCCAACGCTGTTGTTGTAGTGAAAGATGGCAAGACTTTAGGTATTGGTGGAGGTCAAACATCAAGAATTTGGGCCTTAGAATCCATCCTAACCCACCATAAAGATCGCGACTTCAAAGGAGCTGTTATGGCCAGTGATGCCTTCTTCCCCTTTGATGACTGCGTAAAATTAGCCGCCAAGATGGGAATTACTGCCATCGTCCAACCAGGTGGTTCCATTCGAGATAAAGATTCTATTGAAGGATGTGACCAAGCCGACATGGCCATGGTCTTTACAAACACACGTCATTTTAGACATTAAGGAGTTCGAAATGAAAATTTTGATATTAGGGAGCGGAGCCAGAGAGCATGCTCTAGGTTATGCCGTAAAAAAAGAGGGTCGCTCACTTTACTTTTTGCCTGGAAATGCCGGGACGAAAACAATTGGGGAAAATGTAGATCTTCCCCTAGATGACCTTACGGGACTAGTAGATTTTGCAAAAAAAGAGGGGATTGACTTTACCCTAGTAGGGCCAGAAGCTCCTTTAGTTGCAGGAGTAGTGGATGCCTTTGAAAAAGAGGGATTAAAGATTTTTGGCCCTCGGAAAAAGGAAGCTCAACTCGAAGGGAGTAAGACCTTTGCCAAAGATTTTTGCAATCGCCACCATATTTTAACAGCAGATTCCTATGCCTGTAACCAAGCTCAAGATATTCGAAACCATGCTCTAGACCTTTTAAAGAGGGATGGGACGGTTGTTTTAAAGGCAGATGGTTTAGCTGCTGGCAAGGGGGTTATTATTGCCAAAAAGGAAGAAGAGATTGAAGGCTTTATTCACCAATTAGAAAATGGAGATTTTGGTGAAGCCAAGGCCTTAGTGGAAGAATTTATCCCAGGTTTTGAAGTGAGCATCCACGCTCTTGTAGATGGGAAAAAAGCTCTTTTACTTCCTACAGCCAGAGACCACAAAAAGATTTATGACAATGAAAAGGGCCCCAACACTGGGGGGATGGGGACCTATAGTCCCAACGAACAAGCAGATGTTTATTTGCCAGAAATTCAAGAAAAAATCTTAAAGCCTTTTATGGAAGGTTTAAAAGAAGATGGATTAGATTTTCATGGAGTTATTTTTATTGGCTGCATGATCTCTTCCAAGGGAATTTATGTCTTGGAATTTAATGTTCGCTTTGGTGACCCAGAAACCCAATCAATTTTAAATCGTATAGACGAAGACCTTTTAGACCTCTTTGAAAAAACAGTAGATGGAAACCTTCCATCGAAAATTAAGATAAAAGACAACAAGGTTTTAACCCTAGTTCTAGCTTCTGGTGGCTATCCCCTGTCTTATGAAAAAGGGAAAGAAATTGAAATAGGGGATTTGGAAGATTTAATCATCTACCATGGCGGAACAAAAGAAGACCAAGAAAAACTTGTTACTTCTGGAGGCCGCGTCTTGTCAATAACAGGGCAAGGAGATAACTTTGAAGAAGTAAAAGAAAAAGTCTATAGGGCTGCTGAAAAAATCCAATTCGATAAAAAAGTTTATCGCAGGGACATTGGTCCTAGCGTCAGCCGGACCTATGTGGCAAAAAAGGATCCCTATCAAATAGAAGCGGCAAATTTAGAAAAGGAATTAAAGGAACTTTTGGGACATCCCCTTCAAGTAAAAGTGTATCAACGCTATGACATTGAAGGCCTAAATTCAGAAGATTTGAGCCTAGTGGCAAAAACTATTTTGTCCGAACCGCCAGTAGATGATCTTTACTTAGGAAAAGATGCTCTCAACTTACAAAAAGACTTTAAAAACCCCCTAGTGGTCCAATACCACCAAGGTCAATTTGACCAAAGAAACCAAGGGGTTCTAGATACCATCTTGGTTACCCTAGGGCGCAATGATTTGGCAAGTAAAACAGCCAAGGTCTATGATTTTGACCAATTGAACCCAGGTGATTTAGAAAAAATTAAAGGCTATTTAATTAATCCCGTAGATGAAGAAGAGGGAAGTCTTTTAGGGATTCCAACAAGCTTAAAAGAAAGATTCACTATGGAAAGTACAAACCCCTCTTATGAAGGTTTTCGGGATCTTTCCAAGAAAGGTCTGGAAAAATTTATTGGTCAAGAGGGTCTTGCTATGAGTTTAGAGGACCTGGAAATGGTTCAAGACTACTTTAAGGGGCTAGACCGAGACCCCAATGTTACAGAAATTGGTTTAATTGACACCTACTGGTCTGACCACTGTCGACACACAACTTTTAACACCCACTTGGAAGTGGAAAGTGATCCAGTGCAAAGTGCCTTGGATAAAACCATTCAAAAAACCTTGGAAGACTATCTTCATCTTAAGACCAAGGTTAAAAAACAAAAGCCAGTCACTTTAATGGATCTTGGAACCATCGTGGCAAAATATCTCAAGGAACAAGGGATTTGTAAAAAAATTGAAGTTTCTGATGAAATTAATGCCTGCTCTGTCTATGTAGATGTAAAAATCCAAAAGAATGGCAAAGAAGAGACCTGTCCTTATTTATTAATGTTTAAAAATGAAACCCATAACCACCCCACAGAAATTGAACCCTTTGGTGGTGCTTCTACTTGCTTAGGTGGAGCTATTCGAGACCCCTTGTCTGGCCGGTCTTATGTTTACCAATCCATGCGGGTAACAGGAGCAGGAGATCCCTTTACTCCCTTAGACCAAACCTTAGAAGGGAAATTACCCCAAAGAAAAATCACCCAACAAGCGGCCAAGGGTTATAGCTCTTACGGGAACCAAATTGGTTTAACAACAGGCCTTGTGGAAGAATGGTATCATCCAGGATACCTGGCCAAGAGAATGGAAGTTGGGGCTGTTGTAGGAGCAGCACCAGTGGAAAATGTGAAGCGGTTAAAACCTGTTCCAGGAGATTTGATTCTCTTGGTGGGAGGAAGAACTGGTCGAGATGGGATTGGTGGTGCAACAGGATCTTCAAAGGTCCATGATGTTTCTTCCATTACAGAATCTTCTGCAGAAGTTCAAAAGGTAAATGCCCCCATAGATCGAAA
>JASBZN010000058.1 GCA_029983435.1 Urinicoccus sp.
TTAAAGCTTCTATGAAAGAATATTTTTCAAAAGCCTGCCTTGCATATTCACTACAAGTAGGATAAAACCTACAATGAGCTCCCGAAAAAATAGTTGGCGACAAAAATTTTTGATAAAACCGAATGATTTTTAAGCAAAATTTATTCACTTTATCACCTTTTTTCCAATTTTGAAACCCTTAATAAATGATTAAACGAGGATTCCAATTGTTGATAAGACAATTGACCTCCTCCTTTTTTTACTACACAAACTATATCATATCCAGGTTTTATTCTTTTAAGCTCTTTAAAATAAATTTCTCTCAACTGTCTTTTAATTCGATTTCTAACCACTGCTCCGCCGACTTTCTTACTAATAGAAAAGCCGATTCTCGTTATAGCTAAATGATTCTTCCTTCGATAAAAGACCAGGTTTCGATTTCCTGATGTCTTTTTTTCCCTATAGACCCTGGTAAAGTCACTATCTTTTTTTAGATAATTAAGACTTTTCATTATGCAGACAATCTTTTACGACCTTTTCTGCGGCGAGCTTTAAGAACAGCACGACCTGAACGTGTTCTCATTCTTTTTCTAAAACCATGTTCTCTTTTATATTGTTTGTTTTTAGGTTGGTAAGTTCTTTTCACTGTTGCACCTCCTAACATAGACCGATATTTAAATACACTATTAAAATTATATGGTCCAGTCAAGTAAATGTCAAGAAATTTTATTAATTTGAGGAAGAAGAATGGGCTTTTAACCACAAAATCAAGTAAAAATATCCCACAAGTCAAAAACACCTGTTTTATTCTATTATAAGACCCTGGATTCTTGTGGAAACTTTGTTGATAAAGAGGTGGATATAAAGTATAATATAAGAAGATTTGTGGATAAAAAAGAAAGATGTGTATAATTTTATTTATCCACAAAATGTTAATAATATGTTTATAACTTTTTCCTTTTTTACTTACTTTTAGATAAAGCTGGGGATTACCCTCTTAAATATCCACAATAAAAAAGCAATCTTCCTGTGGATATTTATTTTTTACACATTTTACCCACATTTGTGGATAATTTTATCTTCAAAACTTTTCCACTTTTTCTTTTTGTGAATACTTTTAGGAGGAATACATTGAATCAAGATTTACAACATTTATGGGAATCTTTTCTCAGTGAACTACAAAAAACCGAGATTTCACCCATTACATACAATACTTTTTTTAAGCAACTGGCTCCTATAAAGTTTGAAAATGACACGCTCTATATTAATACGCCCACTTCTTTTATTGGAGAACGTATTTGTAATAATGAGTCCTACCATCGCTATATGGTAGATATCTTTAACCGCCTCACAGGTAAAATTTTAGACTTTAAATTTCTTGTGGGAGATACTTCCTTTAATTCTTTTCAGCCCAATCCCCAAGACCAATTACTTGAAAAAAGTCGTTTAAACCCAAAATATACCTTTGACACTTTCGTAGTTGGTAAATCTAATGAATTTGCCCATGCTGCCAGCGTTTCAGTGGCAGATAGTTTGGAAAAGGCCAACGCCAACCCCTTATTTATTTATGGCGGTGTTGGTTTAGGAAAAACCCACTTAATGCATGCCATTGGCCATTTTGTCTTGGACCGCGATCCAGAAAAAAGAGTCCTATATGTTACCAGCGAGCAATTTACGAATGAATTTATTAATTCCATTCGAACCAATAAAAATGAACATTTTCGCCATAAATATCGAAGTATGGACCTTTTATTGATTGATGATATCCAGTTTATTGCAGATAAAGAAACGACGATGGAAGAATTTTTCCATACTTTCAATGAACTCTATGGGGCCAATAAACAAATTGTTCTTACTTCAGACAAGCCTCCCAATACTATTCCTAAACTAGAAAGTCGCCTTATTTCTCGTTTTGCAGGTGGCCTTGTTGTGGATATTGCTCCACCAGACTTAGAAACAAGAATTGCTATTCTAAGGAAGAAATCTGACGCAGAAGGTTTTCAAGTTCCAGATGAAGTAATTAACTTTATTGCCGAACAAGTACAAAGTAATATCCGAGAATTAGAAGGAGCTCTGTCCCGAGTTACGGCTTATAGCCGTTTAACCACTGGCTCAATTACTATTAAAACTGCTTCTTTGGCCTTAAAAGACCTCTACCGAAAAAATACTTCTAAACCTATTACACCAGAAACCATTAAAAAGATTATTTCAAGACATTACAATATTAGTTTAGAAGATTTAGATTCAAAAAAAAGAACTCGGTCTATTGCCTATCCCAGACAAATAGCTATGTATATGAGCCGCCAATATACTGACTTATCCTTACTAAAAATTGGGGAGTCTTTTGGCGGAAGAGATCATTCTACTGTTATTCATGCCTATGAAAAAATATCTGAAGACATAGAAAGGGACCCTAGCTTAAATACTAAAATTCATCAAATGATTCGCGAAGTAAAAGGAGAAATGTGAATAAGTTAGCTTTTATTCAAATTTTATCCACAGGTCATACACAGGGGTTTTTTATGAAACTTCCTTTAAAAAGGATTTATCCACAAATTCACAGTCCCTACTACTAATACTATATATTATCTATATCTATAGAGAAGGAGCAAAAAATGAAAGTTGAAATCCATAAACAAGATTTAGTTGGACCGATTACTACTGTGCAAAAAGCTATTTCAGGCCGAACTCCACTACCTATTTTAGAAGGAATTTATATAAAAGCGATAAATAACCAATTAATTTTAATGGGAACAGACGGAGAAATTTCTATCCAAACCACTGTAGCAGCTAAGGTGGAAGAAGAAGGAGAGATAGTTATTGGATCCAGATTATTTGGAGACATTATTCGAAAACTTCCTTCTTCTACCATTTATTTAACTCTAGTGGACCACAATCTAAATATCCGTTGCCATCAATCAGAATTTAATATTATGGGACAGTCAAGTCAGGAATTTCCCCAAATGCCACAAATTAATGATCCAGTTCAAGTGAACCTTTCCAGGGAAAGTCTGGTTAATTCTTTAAAATCTACTAGTTTTGCTGTAAGTCTAGATGATTTAAGAATGGCTTTGACAGGGGTTTTATTTGACATTAAAGACAAAATGATCACTTTTGTCGCCCTAGATGGTTACCGAATGGCTTTAAATAAATTAGCCATTGAATCCGATGCAGAAATCCAGGCTATTGTTCCAGCTAGGGCCTGTAATGAAATGGTTCATCTTTTAGATGATTCTCTAGATACAGTTGTATTAGATTTAACACAAAACTATATAAAAATTGATTTAGGATCTACTGTATTTATTTCAAAGTTAATTAATGGAGAGTTTTTTCAATACCAAGGCCTTATTCGAAATGATCATCGAATGACTGTTGGTCTTAACCGACAAGAGTTTGTTCAAGGTTTAGAAAGAGCTAATCTTTTAGCTAAGGAGGAAAGGTCCAATTTAGTAAAGTTGGATATTTCAAATAATGAAATCTTAATTGAGTCCCACTCAGATATTGGAGATGTTCATGAATTAGTTCCTTGTCAATCTCAAGGAGATAATTTAAAGATTGCTTTTAACAGTAAGTATTTGCTAGAGGGAGTCAAGGCTATTCAAGAAGAAGAGATTGTTTGCTATTTTATCGACTCTGTAAATCCTTGTATTATTAAAAGTAAGGAAGAAAGTGGTTACTTATACCTAGTACTTCCTGTTCGATTGGCAGGTCAATAATGGAAAAAACAATAGAAATTAAAGATGATTTTATCCGTTTAGAACAAGCTATTAAACTTGCTAATTTGGTAGATAGTGGCGGATTTGCAAAAGTTTTAATTCAAGATGGTCAAGTAATAGTTAATGGAGAAGTTGAATACCGAAGAGGTAAAAAGCTAGTGGCTGGAGATTGGTTTTCTTTAGATGATACAAAAGTATTCATTAAGTAGGTGAGGTATGTTTGTTAAAGATATTCAACTTGTAAATTTTCGAAATTATGAAAATATTTATTTTCAACCCAATGAAAAAATGAATATCTTTTATGGACAAAATGCCCAAGGAAAGACCAATTTATTAGAAGCAATTTATGTTTTACTCCGGGCAAAAAGCTTTAGAACAAATTCTGAAAAACAAGCCATTGCTTTTAACAAGGAGCAATGTTTTATTCGTGGGAGAGTGGAAGCTTTTGGTTTCGATTATATTCATGAGGTTAAAATATCTCACTACAATCCAAAAAAGCTACGCTTAAATGAAGAAAATATTGAAAATTTAAGCCAATACAGGCAAAACACTCCCTGTGTCTTATTTCGACCGGAAGATTTAAATATGATTAAGGAAGGACCTAATTTAAGGCGAGATTTTATAGATGATCTCATTGAACAAGTAGATACTTCTTATGAATCAATTTTAAAGCAATACAATCACTTAATTCGTCAAAGGAACATTGCTTTAAAGAAAAATAGAGACAAGAATCTAATTAAAATTTACAACAAACAGTTGATTTATTTGGGAGTGCAGCTGATAAAAAGTCGTTATGAGGCTCTTGAACTTTTTAGGGAGTATGCAAAAAAATATTACGGCTTTATCAGTTATGAAAAAGAGGACTTAGATATTTCTTACGATACAAAAATTTCTTATAATCCATCTATAAAAGAAATGAGAGAAGATTATGAAGATGCTTTTAACAAGTCTTTGGAAAGGGATTTCACCTTAAAAAGAACCACTTTTGGTCCCCATAGGGATGATTTACACATTACCATTAATGGTTTGGATGTAAAAGATTATGGAAGCCAAGGACAGCAAAGAAGCGTGGTCTTATCCTTTAAATTAGCAGAGGTTCTCTATATTGAAAAACAAACTGGTCAAAAACCAGTTTTACTATTAGATGATGTCTTTTCAGAATTAGACCAACAGAGAAAAAAATTACTTTTAGATGCCATTGGATCTTGTCAAACATTTATAACAACAACAGACCAAGTAATGCAAATAGAAAAGTTTGTTCCACAAGCCAGTGTTTATTCAATAAATCAAAATCAGTTATTTTCTTAATAGATAGGAGGAAGAGGAGGCGGTTATGACAGATAAACAAAGAAATTATTCAGCAAATGATATTCAAGTTTTAACTGGATTAGAACCTGTTCGTAAAAGACCAGGGATGTACATAGGAAGTACAGGACCCAAAGGACTTCACCATTTAGTTTATGAAGTTGTTGATAACTCTATTGACGAAGCCTTGGCAGGGATTTGTGATACCATTAAAATCCAATTAGAAAAAGATAATTGGGTTACTATCACAGATAATGGTTCAGGGATTCCTGTGGAAATTCATCCCCAAACAGGAAGGTCCACAGTGGAAACAGTGTTAACTATTCTACATGCTGGAGGAAAGTTCAACAATGGAGCTTACAAGGTAAGTGGTGGATTACATGGTGTTGGGGTTAGTGTTGTGAATGCTCTTTCCAAGCATCTTATTGCAACGATTAAAAGAGATGGGAAAATTTACCAACAAGAATTTTCTAAGGGAAATAAGCTAACAGAATTAAAAGAAATTGGTAGCTGTGGAAAAAAGGAACATGGAACCAAAATTTCTTTTTGTCCAGATGAAGAAATTTTCACAGAAACCACAGAATTTTCTTATGAGGTTTTATCTCGAAGATTTCGAGAAATGGCCTTTTTAAATAAGGGAATAAAAATTATCTTTTCTGATAAAAAAGTAGAAGGAAAAGAAAAAGAAGAAATTTTCCATTATGAAGGTGGAATAAAGAGTTTTGTTGAATTCTTAAATAAGAAAAAAACACCTGTCCATAAAGAAGTTATTTACATGGATCAAGTTAAAGAAGATATTGCTGTAGAAGTTGCAATTCAATATACAGATAGTTACGCAGAAAATATCCTAACCTTTGCAAATAATATCCATACAGAAGAAGGAGGAACCCACTTATCAGGATTCCGTTCTGCCTTAACTCGATCTATTAATGAATATGGTCGTAAATATAACTTAATTAAAGAAAAAGAAGAAAACTTATCTGGGGAAGATGTTCGAGAAGGAATTACAGGGATTATTAGTGTAAAACTTCCTCAACCTCAGTTTGAAGGACAAACGAAATCAAAACTAGGTAATAGCGAAGCAAGAAGTATTGTAGATGCTGTTGTTACTGAAAATTTAGAAATATTTTTAGAAGAAAATCCCAAGATTAGTAAGGCTATTTTACAAAAAGCTTTGTCTGCTAGAAGAGCCCGAGAAGCAGCACGAAAAGCCCGGGACTTAACTCGTAAAAGATCTATTTTAGACTCCACGGTCTTACCTGGTAAATTACAAGATTGTCAATTGGATGATAATAAGGTTACAGAAATCTTCTTAGTGGAAGGGGATTCTGCAGGTGGCTCAGCCAAGGGAGGTCGAGACCACATGACCCAAGCAATCTTGCCCTTAAGAGGTAAGATTATGAATGTGGAAAAGGCAAGATTAGACCGTATTTTAAATTCAGATGAAATAAAGGCTATGATTACAGCTTTTGGTACTGGCGTTGGATCAGAATTTAATATTGAAAAATTAAGATATGGAAAAATCATCATCATGACAGATGCCGACGTGGATGGAGCTCACATTCAAACCCTACTTTTAACCTTCTTCTTTAGGTACTTAAGACCCCTTATTGAAGGAGGTCACGTGTATGTTGCACAACCACCTTTATATGGAATTAAAAGAGGATCTAAGGTTATCCGCTACTGTTATAGTGATGAGGAACTAAAAAGAGTGATGGACGATTTAGGTCGCGATAGTAGGTATAAAATTGGACGCTACAAAGGTCTTGGGGAAATGAATGCAGATCAACTTTGGGAAACTACCATGAACCCAGAACATCGTATTTTATTAAAAGTAGGAATTGAAGATGCTCAAGAGGCAGATGAAGTCTTTACTATGTTAATGGGAAGTGACGTAAATCCAAGACGTGAATTTATTCAAGAAAATGCTCTGTATGCAGAAAATATTGATGCTTAGAAAGGAGGAACTCCATGGAAGAATTTGGACACAATAATGAGACCATAAAAGATGTTGTTTTAGAAAAACAAATGCAAAGAGCCTATTTAGACTATTCCATGAGTGTTATTGTTAGTCGAGCACTGCCGGATGTTCGAGATGGCTTAAAACCT
>JASBZN010000059.1 GCA_029983435.1 Urinicoccus sp.
ATTTAAAAAATCTTCTTGATAAAGGGACGCTGTATGCTGAAAGCTGGCTTCTAAAGACGCTGTTTCTTCTCCAATGCGAACTAAAGATGGAAAGGTGGAAGAAAAAAGTTCTGTTTCTCCCAAAATTCTCCAAAGCTCTTTTCCCTCTTTTAAATCTTCTTGAATCTTTTTATAGACTTCCTTGATATATAGATTTACCGTAGCATCTTCTAAAATAGAAAAAGCTTGAAGTAAATCCTGCCCTCCATGTAATAAAAGGGATAAGTTTCTCGACAAGTGCATCGTTAATTGCTGATGACTAATCTTTGAGAGGAGAGGGACCTTATAGACAAAGGCGTCTGCCTTGTACTTAAAGTCTTTATTCCTTAATGCAAATTTAAAGGCAATCAAAAGGGCAACAAAGATTAGTAAAGACAATAAAGAGTAATTTCTAGTCCACCTAGCCATCCCTAAAAGGACCTTAGTATACCATGGCAGGGTAACCCCTCTTTGAAGAAAAAACTCTTCAAAAATTGGTAGAACATAGAGGGATAAAAATTGAGTCATGGCCACCATAACAACTAGTAAGATACAGGGATAGATTAAGGAATTAATAAATGTTTTTTTTATTTCATTTTTCTTTTCATAATAGCTATCAAGCTGTTTAAAAATATCCATAATCTGACCTGTCTCCTCTGCAACTTGAAAAGAAGAAACGAACATGGCAGGTAAATGCCACTTTTCAAAAATTTGGGACAAGGTCTTGCCCTGATAAAGCTGATCTAGACAATCTTGATAAAAAGAAAGGTGTTTTTTCTTTTTGGCTTGATCTCTTAAAATTTCAAAACTGTCTGTAAGGCTTAACCCTCCAGACAATAAAAAATAACTTTTCCGTGCAAAAAGGCTTAACTCTCGATCGTTAAATACTTTACTTCCCCAGTTAAAAAAGTTCTGACTAATTTTAATGGGTAAGATTTCTCTTTCCTCCAAATAAAGAATAGCCTCTTTCTTGCTATCACAATTTATTTCTCCGACTACAACTTCTTGGTCTGAAGTAAAGCCCTTGTATTTAAAGTTCAATCTTCTCTCCTAAATGGTATTTAAGCAGCGATAAGCTTCCTCTAAACTAATATTTCCTTGTAAAAGCTCTTCTTTAATTCGGTCTTTTAAGTTGGGAATCCCTCGAATAGCCAACTGATTTTTAATATAGGCCAAATCTTTCTCTTTATTGATGCAGTCTACGAGCCAATCCTTGAAGAGGACCAGCTCAAAGACCGCCTTTCTTCCTAAGTACCCATGGTTACACCTCTCACAGCCTACTGGTTCATAAAGAAGCTCCTCTCCTTTAAAAAAGGCCGGAGCCTGCTTTTTAACGGGTCGTTTACAATAGGGACATAGAGTTGTTAAAAGTCGTTGAGCCACAACACCTAAACCTCCATCCGCTATGTAGTAGGGCTCTACTCCCATTTCCTGAAGTCGGTAAATAGCAGAAATGGCGTCTCTAGTGTGGATAGTTGAAAATAGGAGTCGGCCAGTAATCGCTGCTCGAATAGCTATTTGAGCAGTCTCTGCATTTCTTATTTCTCCTACCATAAGAATATCTGGATCTTGCCTAAGCATGGTTCGAAGCCCTTGGCTGAAATCCATCTTAATGATTGGGTTTACTTGCATCTGATTAATACCCTCCATTTGATACTCAATTGGATCTTCTATTGTCATAATGTTAAGACTTTCTGTATTCATTTGTTGAAGCAAGGCATAAATAGAAGTTGTTTTCCCGGAATTGGTGGGTCCTGTAAATAAAATAAGACCATTACTTTGGTGTAAGAGAATATTTAGCTGGTTTATTTGATTTGTATTAAGACCTAAACCTTCCATGGTAAGTAGGTCTGGCCGCTTTTTAAGAAG
Source organism: Urinicoccus sp. (assembly GCA_029983435.1). Taxonomy (GTDB): domain Bacteria; phylum Bacillota; class Clostridia; order Tissierellales; family Peptoniphilaceae; genus Urinicoccus. Next base: position 1,888 of record JASBZN010000059.1, read on the forward strand.
CCGTAAAACTATTTTTTCTCCATTGTAGATAGGAGAGGTGGATAGACGGATATCCACTTTTTCTCCTTGGTCTTCAATAAAAAACCGACCATCCTGAGGTAGCTTCTTCTGAGAAATATCTAAACCAGCTAAAATTTTTAAACGGACAAGCATCTTATCAGCAAAAGACAAAGGATAGCTCTTATAGAACTTTAACTTCCCATCAATTCTTAAACGAATTCTTAGCTTATCTGATAGAGGCTCTAGATGGATATCCGATGCACCTAAATGAAGGGCATCCTTAATTATTTGATCACTAATTTCTACCAAGTCTTTTTCTTTCTGACTTGCATCTTCTATCTCTTTCCTAGAACTTTTCTTAGACTTTGATAAAACTTTGCCGTTCTTTCCTAAAATAAAAACGTTCTTTTCCGTTAAGTACTCTACCATTTCCTGATAGCGGTCAGAATCATCTAAACTCATAAAGTAGAGGCTATCTGCCTCCTCCTTTATGAGTTTTAAATTCCATTTATCCAAATTTTCTTTTTTTATGGTCGTATTCATCATAGCCTCACTTAGTAATATAGGAACAATCCCGATTATTACATTGGAGTCGCGTGCCTTTTCTCGTAACTCTTTTCGTCATTACATCGCCACACTTAGGACACTTTTTGCTTGTGGGTTCATGCCAAGAGACAAAGTCGCACTTTGGATAGTTGCTACATCCATAAAAAACACGTCCTTTTTTGGTTCGCCGAACCACAACTTCCCCGTCCTTACATTTTGGACAAGTAACTCCAACTTTTTCTTCTAACGGTTTGGCATTTCGACATTCTGGAAACCCTGGACAAGCTAAAAACTTTCCGTAGCGGCCCATTTTAATGACCATATTTCGACCACATTTTTCACATTTAATGTCTGTTTCTTCATCTCTAATTTTAACTTGTTCGATTTCTTTTTCTGCCTTCACTAAATCTTTTTCTAAAACACCATAAATTTCCCTTACCAATTGTTTCCATGGAAGGTCTCCTTCTGCAATTTCATCTAGAGATTTTTCCATTCCCGCTGTGAAATCTACATTCACTAAATCAGGAAAATAATTTGATAAAAGATCATTTACCGTCATCCCCAATTCTGTTGGGATGATTTTTTTCTGTTCTATAACAGCATAATATCTGGTTAAAAGAGTGCTGACCATAGAAGCATAGGTAGATGGGCGGCCAATTTGCAAGTCTTCCAAGGTTTTAATTAAAGAAGCTTCGTTATAACGAGCTGGAGGTTGTGTAAAGTGTTGTTGACATTCTAAGGATACTACATCTACCAAGTCCTCTTCTTTTAAAGCAGGCAGGTATTCATCCTTGCTTTTGGCGTAATGGTAAACTTCTAAAAATCCTTGAAAAGCAATTCTTGACCCTGTACTTTTAAAAATATGATCCTTTGTATTAAATAAGGCTGTCATCGATTGAATTTGTGCTGGAGCCATTTGGGAAGATACAAACCGCTTCCAAATTAATTCATAGAGCTTAAATTGGTCTTTCGTTAAAGAATCTTTAATTTGATAGGGTGTCCGAGTGACATCTGTGGGGCGGATACACTCATGAGCATCTTGGACCCCTTCCTTTTTATTTTCTTTTTTATAAGTTCTCCCTAAATAATTATTGCCATAATTCTCTTTAATGTAGTCTCTACAGGCAAGCCTTGCTCCTTCAGAAATCCGTGTAGAATCTGTTCTCATGTAGGTAATGAGACCGACAGTCTTTTTACCTGGTATGTCTACCCCTTCATATAGACTTTGGGCCACCCGCATAGTTTTTTTAGTATTAAAGTTTAAACGGCGAGATCCTTCTTGTTGCATCGTTGAAGTTGTGAAAGGTTTAAAAGGAGCTCGGTTTTTCTTGGATTCATTTAGATTATAAACGCTGAGTTGTTTTACATTGACTTCCTTATATACTTTTTCTGCTTCTTCTTTTGTCTTAAAAGTTTCTTTTACAATCTTCCCACTTTTTAAGCGGCCCATATAGGTAGATAGGAATTTCTTTCTAGATTTTTTTAATTCCGCTTCAATTGTCCAGGATTCTTCTGGTTCAAATTGTTCAATATCTTCTTCTCTTTCGCAGATGAGTTTTAAAACAACCGATTGAACACGGCCTGCTGATAGGCCATTTTTTACCTTCTTCCAAAGTAAGGGGCTTATCTTATAACCAACAATCCGGTCCAGTACACGCCGAGCTTGTTGGGCATCTACTAAGTCATCGTCAATCTTCCTTGGAAGTTTAATTTGTTTTTTCACTGTTTCTTCTGTAATTTCATTAAACTCCACGCGAATTTTATCCTCGGGGTCCAAGTCCAGGATATACGCTAGATGCCAAGAAATTGCTTCCCCTTCTCGGTCCGGGTCAGTTGCCAGATAAACATGATCTGCTTTTTTTGCTTCCTTTTTTAATTCTTTAATTAAAGGACCTTTCCCCCAAATATTAATATATTTCGGTTCAAAATCATTTTCGATATCGATGCCAAATGTACTTTTTGGTAAATCTCTTACATGTCCCACAGAAGCTAAAACCTTATAGTTTCTCCCTAACATCTTTTTTATTGCCTTTGCCTTTGTAGGAGACTCCACGATTACTAAATTTTTCATACAACACCTCAATCATTATTTATAAGCTTATTCTTTAGTTTTAATATTAATTCCTTCATAAGTCAAGACAAATCTCTGTAGCCAATACAAACTGATCTGTTCCTTGGGAGTTAATCAACCCTTTCATTTCTAAAAGGGTTAAAATTATATTTACTGTAGAAATTTTATGACCGGTCTTTTGGCAAATTAGATTTGCTGTATTCAGGCCTTGCCCAATGCATTCTAAATACAGTTTTTCATCTTCGCCGATGTCTAAGTCAAAGGATTTCTTTTTTTCTTTGGCAAAGATAAAGTCTAAATCTTCATGCTGGGTGTAAATCAATGCCCCATCCTTAATAAGAGCGTTGGTTCCCCCACTATAGGGAGAATTAATATTTCCTGGAACGGCAAAGACTTCTTTTCCTTGTTCTGCCGCGTAGCGGGCCGTAATTAAAGACCCCGACTTCTCCCTGGCTTCAATTACAATAACACACTGGCTCAAAGCAGAAATAATTCTGTTCCTTAAGGGAAAATGATAGGGCATGGCTTGCGCTCCAAGAGGATATTCTGTAATAACAGCGCCAAATTCTACTAATTTCCCATATAGATCCTTATTTCGTGTAGGATAAATAACATCCATGCCCGTACCTAAGACGCCAATGGATGTCCCTCCAGCCTCGATACATGCCCACTGCGAAATAGCATCAATGCCTAAGGCCATCCCACTCACTACTGTGACATTCCTTGAAACTAGGTCTTGGGCAATATCCCTGGCAATGATTTTTCCATAGGCCGTATGGTTTCTAGCTCCAACAATCCCGCAGGTCCTTTGCCTTAAAGCCTCTTGTAAATTTCCACGAACATATAAAACCACTGGTGGATTTTCAATATAGTTAAAAGCCTCTGGAAAATCTTCATCCTCATCAACAATAACCCGCATATCCAAACGGTCCATTATTTTTTTCAGACTTTCTAGTTTTTCCTCTTCCCTGGTATTTCTTATTCTCTTTAAAAGTTGAGGACTCAAGTCCCCTTCTACTTCTTTTAAAAAGTGTTCTTTATCCTCACTATAAAGAGGTAACCTATCTTCTATCTTATGGATTTGATCTGAATATAGCCCCAATAATGATAAACTTATTTTGGCTTCTCTTGTTGTTTTCATCGGCTACCCCAATATTTCGACTCTACGCTTCGGTAGCGAATAGCTTCTAAGAGATGCTCTTGTTTAATGTCTTCAGAATCCTCTAAATCCGCTATCGTCCGAGCTACTTTTAAAATTTTATGATAACTTCGAGCAGAAAAATGATATTTTTTAAATGCCATCTCAATTAACTTCTCACTCTCTTGGTTAATTTTGCAATATTTTTTTATTTCTCGGTCTCGAATATTGGCATTACAAAAGTAATTTGAATCCTTAAAACGCTCAAGCTGTTTATTTCTAGCTTTAATGACCCGATTTCGAATTTCTTCACTGGTCTCTTCTTTACTTTCTTTAGAAATGTCTTGAAATTTTACGGGAGATAGCTCTACATGAATATCAATCCGGTCTAAAAGAGGGTGGCTAATTTTTCCTAGGTATCTCTGAATACTCTGAGTAGAACACTGGCAGGGTTCCGTAGGATGACCATAATAGCCACAAGGACAAGGGTTCATCGACCCAATAAACATAAAATTAGCTGGATAGGTTAGAGATGCTTGGGCTCGAGCAATATGTATCCAATGGTCTTCCATAGGTTGGCGCAAAACTTCCAATACATTTCTTGAAAATTCTGCTAATTCATCTAGATAAAGAACACCATTATGAGCCAAAGACACTTCCCCTGGTTTGGGAATCCGTCCACCGCCAATTAAAGACACGGAGGAACTGGTATGGTGGGGAGAGCGAAAAGGACGTTCCTTAATTAAATTTTCATCCTGGAGTAAACCAGCTACACTATAGATTTTTGTAACTTCAACAGACTCTTCAAAGGTCAAGGGGGGTAAAATCGTTGGTAATCTCTTAGCAGCCATGCTCTTCCCACAGCCGGGAGATCCAATCATCAGTAAATTATGACCACCAGCAGCTGCAATTTCCATAGCTCTTTTTAAAAGATGCTGTCCTTTAATCTCCGAAAAATCAATATCATAACGTTTACTTTCCACTTGAAAAACGTCAGGTTGTTGCGCCTCAATGTCTTTTTCCTTATTAAGAAATTCCACCACTTCTGCTAGAGAATTTACAGGATAAATTTTCATGTCTGATATAGCTGCACATTCCTTTCGATTTCTATAAGGAACAATTACTTTACGGTAACCTTTTTCCCTTAGAGAAATAATCATGGGTAAGGCACCTTCTACAGCTGTTATTCCACCATCGAGATTCACTTCTCCAATATAGATATAATCTTCAATTCCTTCTTGAAGGACCTCGCCATTGGCAGCCAAAATAGCTACACAAATCGCTAAATCCATTTGTGTTCCATCTTTTTTTAAACTGGCAGGACTTAAATTAATGGTAATTCGATTTAAAGGAAAATCCAAATGACTATTTTTAATAGCTGCCCGAACTCTTTCCGAAGATTCTTTAATGGCAGCATCTGGAAGCCCTACAATACTAAATTTAGGCAATCC
>JASBZN010000060.1 GCA_029983435.1 Urinicoccus sp.
CCATTTACAGTGGCCGGACCGTTTGTGATTTACACACAATTCTCTTTTCATTGCAGCGCAAACCATTTCATTGTTTGTCATCTATTCAGTTACTTTTAGTATAGCACAATTTTAAAAAAATAGCTAAGTTTTTTTCCATTTTTAACCAAGATAAGTCATAATAAGACCCTGAATAAGTCCAATTCCTGCCCCCATTACCATTCCTAGCCATTCGATGGCTCGAAGTTCTTTTCCTGCAATTTCCAGGGTTAAGCTTTCCAAGGTTTCTAGGTCAAAGGCGTTGATTTTTTCTTCCACCAAAGCCCCAATATTGACCTTATTTCGAATGTGGTCTTCAGCCAATGTCGTAACCTCTTCAAAAAGTTGGGGAACTTCTTTGTCCATTTTCTCCTCAATGGCCTCCATAATTCGATTCCGGATAGGAGAGGGAAGAAAGGCGATTTTTCCCAAAACCATCTGTTGAATCTTCACCGTTAAAATTTCACGAAAGCGGTCTTCATCTTCTTTGCTAATGAGTTGGGAAATCAGGTCATCTTCACTTAAGAGTTCTTGGGCTACGGTTTTTCCAATGCTAGAAGAAACTTCTAGCCTCCGTTTGGGGATCAAGCCTTGAAAGGTAAAGGGTCCAAGCTTAACTGGATCCAAGGGCCGAAAGAGGCTCTTAATGGCCAAAACATTTGTAATATAGCCAATCAGACCACTGGTAACAACAATGAGTAAGATTTTTACTAGGTTCATTCTGGCTCCTTAATCTTCTTTAATTTTCCTATCTTTGGACAACTCTTTTAAGCCCACACGATTTCTTTCCTTATCGATGTCAATGACTTCTACTGGCAGGGTCATGCCGACTTTGTAGGTCTTGCTAGGGTCAAAGGCTGCATATTCTTTTCTATTGGTGGGGCGGTTTTTGAGTTTGGATTTGTGAACTAAGCCGTCTTCTTTGATTCCAATATCGACAAAAACTCCAAAATTTACCACATTTCGAATGACACCTGAAAATTCCATGCCTAGTTCCAAATCATCTAGGCCTATGGCTCCCTTTCTTAGGGCAACTTGGTCCAATTGGTCCCGGGGGTCTCGGCCTGGGGCTTTGAGTTCTTCTTTAATATCCTCTAGGGTATAAGTCATCTTTGCCTCTTTGGCCATTTCCTTGGCTTCTTCTTCCTTTTGATCTAAGAGTAATTGGGCCAAGTCATAGGATTCGGGATGGACGGCTGTTTGGTCTAAAATATTTTCCGCATCCACAATCCGTAAGAATCCAGCCGATTGTTGGAAACTGGCTGGCCCCATCCCCTTTACTTCTTTTAATTCTTCTCGAGACTTAAAGGGACCCTTCGCTTCTCGGTAATTGACAATTTCTTGGGCTAGTTTAGGCCCAATCCCTGCTACATAGGAAAGAAGTGGAACGGAGGCAGTATTTGGATCCACACCAACTCGGTTTACACTGTCTTGGACGACACCTTGGAGGGTTCCCTCAAGGTCTTGCTTGGGTAGGTCGTGTTGGTATTGGCCCACACCAATGTGTTTGGGCTCAATTTTAACCAATTCTGCCAGGGGATCTTGTAGGCGTCGACCAATGGAGATGGCTCCTCGAATGGTCACGTCTAGGTCTGGAAATTCTTGGGCTCCCAGTTTGGACGCACTATAGATAGAAGCTCCTGCTTCGTTGGTAATGGCATAGGTCATATCTAACTTATTTTCTTCAATAAGGTCACTGATAAACTGCTCTGTTTCTCGAGAAGCAGTTCCATTTCCAATAGAGGCCACTTGGAGCTGGTATTTTTGAATAAGGTCTAGCAGTTTTTTCTTGGCTGCTTCCTTGGCTTGGTCAGAAGATGTAAGGTAAACGACAGTATGGTCTAGAACTTTTCCGTATTCATCTAAAACAGCAATTTTGCAGCCTGTCCGATAGCCTGGGTCCATGGCCAAAATCCGATTATTTTTTAAGGGCCGCATTAAAAGCAAGGGCTTGAGGTTTTTGGCAAAGACGTCAATGGCATCTTTTTGGGCTCTTTCTGTCAGTTCATTCCGAATTTCTCTTTCGATTGAAGGATAAATTAACCGGTCCAGACCATCTATCAGAGCCATTTCCTGTTGGTCTTTTAAGCCATTTTCTACCAAGACGGTCATGGCGACTTGTTTTTCTAAAAGGTCTTTGGGAAAGGTGAGCTTTATCTTTAAAGCTTCTTCCTTTTCTCCTCGGTTTAGGGCCAAAATCCGGTGGTTTAAAATGCTTTTAATAGGCTCTTCCCGGTCATGGTACATTTCATAGGTAGGATTGGGCTTTTTCCCTTCTTGACTGGCAATTTTTCCTGTCAAATGAAGGAATTTTTTTACCAAGGCCCGAATCTTAGCTTGGTCTGAATAAGCCTCTGCTAAAATATCCCGCCCCCCTTGAAGGGCTTCTTCTGGGTCTTCAAAGTCCTGTAAGACTTGGTCTAGGTCTTCTTGTTTTGCCCCTTCTTTTTGAAGGACTTCATAAACAGAACCATAGCCCTTTTCTTTGGCAATCGTAGCTCGAGTCCGGCGTTTGGGTCGGTAGGGCCGGTAGATATCTTCAATTTCTGTAAGGCTTGTCGCTTCCTCAATAGCCCGCCCTAGGTCTTCTGTGTAGACTTCTAGGTCTTGAAGTTTACGCACCACTTCTTCTCTTTTTTCTTGAATAGATTTTAAGGCCAAGTAGCGGTCATAAAGGGCTCGTAGGTCTTCATCGCTCATGTTTCCTGTTTCTTCTTTTCTGTAACGAGCAATAAAGGGAATGGTATTATTTTCATTAATGAGCCTTAGGGCTGCATCAATGGATTCTTGTCTTAGGTTTAATTCTTGGGATAATTGTTTACTAATGGTCATGAAAGCCTCCTGAGCTTTTCTTATAAAGAAAGGATCTTCTTGGTTTTTACCCGCAAAGATCCTTGTATTTTTCTTTTAGTTTTCTTTCGACTTGTTGGCACTTTGCTGAAGGTAAGCGTTAATAAAGGGGTCCAGGTCTCCGTCCATTACTCGATTGACATCGCCAACTTCTTCTCCTGTTCGATGGTCTTTTACCATGGTGTAGGGTTGGAAGACATAGGAACGAATTTGGGAACCCCAGGCAATTTGTGCATAATTGCCTTGCAGATCTTCTATTTTTTCTTTTTGCTCTTCTTCTGCCAGGGCAATGAGCTTGGCCTTTAACATATTCATGGCTTGTTCCCTGTTTTGGATTTGGGACCGTTCATTTTGACATTGAACTACAATCCCTGTGGGAATATGGGTAATCCGAACAGCGGAGTCTGTGGTATTAACGTGTTGACCTCCGGCTCCTGAGGACCGGTAGGTGTCGATTTTTAAATCTTCATCCTTAATATCCACTTCTAAGTCATCGTCCAATTCAGGATAGACATCCACACTGGAAAAAGACGTGTGGCGTTTTTTTGCCGCATCAAAAGGAGAGATTCGAACTAAGCGGTGAACTCCCTTTTCTGCCTTGAGATAACCATAGGCATGGGGTCCAGTCATCCGCATAGTTACGGATTTAATTCCTGCTTCATCTTCTGTTAAAAGATCCAAAGTTTCCACTTTAAAGTTCTTTTTATCCCCATAACGGCGATACATCCGGTAAAGCATGTCGGCCCAGTCTTGGGCTTCTGTTCCGCCAGCTCCAGCGTGAATGCTGACAATGGCTGGGTTGTCGTCGTATTCTCCCGTTAAAAGTGTCGTAAGCTTAAAGTTAGCTGCTCTTTCTTCAATGGATTCCACCGCTTCTTTAAAGTGGTCATAGAGGGCAAAATCCTCTTCTTCCTCCATTAACTCAATCATCACTTGGGCTTCTTCAATGTCTTCCATAAGCTCATCATAGGTGTCGATTTTTTCCTTGTATTGATTTTGCTTGCGGATGATCTTTTGGGCTTCTTCTGGTTGGTCCCAAAAACCTGGTTGAAAAGTTTGTTTTTCTATTTCTTTTTCTTCTTTTTTTAAGGATGCAACGTCTATGGATTTTCCAAGTTCCGAAACTAGGTTTTGGGCCTTGTCTAAGCGTTCTTTATCTAAATAGATATTTTGCTCCATCGTTCCTCCTTAGGCATTTTTCCCATGGCAATTCTTATACTTCTTTCCACTTCCACATGGACAGGGGTCGTTTCGACCGATTTTTTCTTTTTTCCGAACATAGGGTTTTTGCTTTCCATCATCTGGATTGACAGTTTCTACTTCCTTCGCAACCCGAACCCTCTGTACCTTTTCTGGATTAATCACGTGGAAGAGCATCTTTACAGTATCTTCTCGGATGGTTTCATTCATGGCTTCGAACATATCAAAGCCTTCGTTTTGGTATGCTCTAGCTGGGTCTACTTGTCCTACTGCCCGTAGGCCAATCCCTTGACGGAGTTGGTCCATGGCATCAATATGATCCATCCATTTTTGGTCCACAACTTGGAGTAGAACTACCCGTTCTACTTCTCTAAACTTATCCGACCCGAACTCTTCTTCTTTTTCTTCATAACGATCAAGAGCTTTTTGACGAATGACTTCTTTTAACTCTTCAATAGAGTCTTTTTCTTGACCTTGAAGTTCGTCTTGATTAAAGCCAAATGTTTCAATCAAACTATTTAAAAGTCCTTGGCGGTCCAGGCTTCTTTTGCCGTGTTCATCGGGTTTGTTGTAAAAGTCTACTAGACTGTCTACCAAGCCTGTTACCATGTTTAGGATATCGTCTTTTAAGTTTTGTCCTTCCAAAACCTTGCGACGTTCTCCATAAATAACTTGTCTTTGTTTATTCATAACATCGTCGTATTGAAGGACATTCTTCCGAATGGAGAAGTTATTCCCTTCTACCTTTCTTTGAGCAGATTCAATAAGACGGGTTAATAGTTTATGTTCAATGGGTTCATCTGGTGGCGTATCAATGGATTCCATGACTTTCTTGAACCGATCTCCAGCAAAGAGGCGGATTAAATCATCGTCGCCAGAAATATAGAAGCGAGTAGAACCTGGGTCCCCTTGCCGACCAGACCGACCTCTTAATTGGTTGTCGATTCGTCTGGACTCATGGCGTTCGGTCCCAATGATGTGAAGTCCTCCAGCTGCAATAACTTTCTTTTCTTCTTCATCGGTTCCTTCTTTAAAGTGAGCCAATTGTTTTTGGTACTCTTTACGAGCTTCTACAACTTCTGGATCTTCTGTATCAAAGAAAGAATCAACAAGTTCTAGAGTCGCTTCCGAAACACCTTGCTTTTGAAGTTCTTTTTTAGCCATAAACTCAGGATTTCCACCTAAGACAATATCTGTCCCACGCCCAGCCATGTTGGTAGCGATGGTTACCGCCCCATAACGACCAGCTTGGGCTACAATTTCAGATTCTTGCTTGTGTCTTTTGGCATTTAAAACTTGGTGTTTAATTCCTCGTCTTTTTAAGTATTTACTTAAAAGCTCAGACTTTTCAATAGAAATAGTCCCCACTAGAATAGGTTGGCCCGTTTCGTGGCGTTTTACAATTTCCTCCGTCACTGCTTGGAACTTAGACTCTTCGTCCTTATAAATGGCATCATTGAAATCTTCCCGAATAACAGGCTTATTCGTTGGGATTTCAATAACATCAATATGGTAAATTTCCCGGAACTCTTCTTCTTCTGTCTTGGCTGTCCCTGTCATTCCGGCAAGCTTATCGTACATTCTAAAGAAGTTTTGGAAGGTAACCGTAGCTAGGGTTTTACTTTCTGCCTTTACTTCAATGTTTTCCTTGGCTTCAATGGCTTGGTGTAATCCATCTGAATACCGGCGCCCATACATTAACCGACCTGTAAATTCATCGACAATGATAATTTCATTTTCTTGAACCACATAGTCGATATCCCGTTTCATATTTCCCTTGGCCTTAAGGGCTTGGTTAATATGGTGGGCAATTTCCATGTTTTCTAAATCTGACAAGTTGTCGATGCCAAAATAGCTTTCTGCCTTGGCAGTCCCCTTATCCGTTAGGGTAGAAGTTTTTTGTTTTTCATCAATGACATAGTCAACTGTTTCTTCTGTAAATTCCCGGTTGAAGATGTCGGTTCTTTCCTCCTCTTGGCTCTTAACCCGACTACTTAAAGTGTCGACAAAATTTCTGGCCTTAATGTAAAGGTCTGTGGATTCATCTCCTTGCCCAGAAATAATCAATGGTGTTCTGGCTTCATCAATTAAGATAGAGTCCACTTCATCGACGATACAGTAGTGAAGTCCTCTTTGAACCATTTCTTCTTTATAGACAACCATGTTATCTCTTAGATAGTCAAAGCCGAACTCATTATTGGTCCCATAAGTAATATCTGAATTATAAGCTTCCTTCCGTTCTTCTGGAGTCATGTCGTGGAGGATACAACCGACACTTAAGCCTAGAAATTCATAAATTTTACCCATCCATTCCCGGTCACGATTAGCCAGGTAGTCGTTGACAGTAACAACATGGACGCCCTTGCCTTCCAAAGCGTTTAGGTAAGCTGGCAAAGTTGCCACTAGGGTTTTTCCTTCCCCAGTTTTCATTTCGGCAATCCGTCCTTGATGAAGGATAATCCCCCCAAGAATTTGAACTTCGAAGTGCTTCATGCCTAAAACCCGCCAAGCTGCTTCTCTTACTACTGCAAAGGCTTCTGGTAAAAGATGGTCCAGGTCTTCGCCATCTTCTTGGACCCGTTTTTTAAATTCCAGGGTCTTTGCCTTTAATTCTTCGTCACTTAGGGCTTCCATTTCCCTTTCCATGCTGACGACTTTTTTCACTAAAGGCTCAATTTTTTTAATCTCACGATCCGAATAGGACCCAAATAATTTTTCTAGTAGTGCCACGCCTTCTCACCTTTCTTTATTTATCAAAATTTTATTTAAAGCCACTTTTGCCTATTCTTAAAATTATTCAACTATTGTATTATATCATAATAAGCCTCTTTATTCATTGACTTATCAAGGTTTTTGTAAGTTTTTCTAAGAATTAGACGAATCTTTAACTTGTGGTAAGGATTCATAAAAAAATGAGCCCCAAGGCTCATTTCCCAAGATATGGTGGAGATGAGGAGATTCGAACTCCTGACCCCCTGCTTGCAAGGCAGGTG
>JASBZN010000061.1 GCA_029983435.1 Urinicoccus sp.
CTATGGAATACCAACAAAAAGCTTACGATGACGCTACTTTAATGGCTAAAGAACTTAACACCTACTTCCTAGATGTTTCTGGAAATCCAGGTGTAAACGGATATCCCGACCGTAAGACTAAACCCTATATTCCTAGCCTTTTAGGCGAAGAAAGAAAAGCTCAAATTCTAGACGAATTAGGCTTCTCTGGCAAAGCTGGATCCGCTCAACCTCTAGATAAGGGGACAGAAGCTACTGGCGATGAATTAGCAAACCACTGGGCAAAAGCTCCCATGGAAAAAGCCATTGCCAATGGCTGGTTAGAAAAAGTAGAAGACAAGTTTGCTCCTGATAAAATTGTCTATGTTCAAGAACTTCTTGACCTTCTTGAAAAGAAAGATCCTAACTTTAAGGCAGATTCCTTAAATGAAATCTTAACCCAATACGCAATTGACAACACCTATGTTTTAAACCGTCAATCTGCAGCCTTAATCTTAAATGCTTACAGTCTTCAAATGAAGAAAACAGCTCCTGCTAAAACTGTAGCAATAAAAGACCAAGCAGACATATTAACTTGGGCCCAAGAACCTGTTAACAACGTTTTAGCTCATGGTTGGCTAAGCTTACAAGCTGGCTCCTTCAATCCTGGAAACGAAATTACCCGGAGTGAATTGGCCGTTATTGCTGACCGTATCTAAAAGTTCATTCCCCTTTACCTGTAAAAAGTCTCCTAGGAGAGGCTTTTTACAGGTTCATTTAAAAAGCTAGTCTGACAAAATGTTCAGACTAGCTTTTTATTTTAATAATTAAAATTTTTAAAGGCCTCTTCAATCGCTCGCTTGGCTGCCGCTTCTGCTTGACGTTTTTTCTTTTCCAACTCTCGTTTCCGTTGTTGCCGTTCTTCTTCCTCTTTTCGAACCTGTTCCTCATAAGCCGCTTTGGCTTCCTGGCTTTGAGTCATTAACGCCTTTAAACCCTCATTATTAGGGTCTTTCTCCAGCAAGTCATTCACAAAATTAATGGCTGAATCATACTGCCCTTCATCCAAAAGCCCTTGCACTTTGATCCCAGCAACATCTACTAAGCTTTGGATATCTTTATCTGCCTTTTCACTATAGGTGTTTCCTTCATTTTTAATCTTAACAAAAGTTTCTAAAGCCTGAGGATATTGGTCCTCTGCTTGATTTTTTAAGATTCCCTCCGCTTCTTTAAAAGCTTTCGCACTAGCCTCTAGAGCCTTGACCTTCTCAACATCCTTTTGATAAGTCTTATCTTGGGTTTCTTTATAGAGCCCCTGATAGACCCCAATGGCCTCTTGAAATTTTTCTTGTTCTATATAGGTCTTTGCTTGTTTTTCCTTTTGCTCCCGTTGATAGTATTGATAGGCATAAAAACCCCCTACAGCAATCGCCGCACAAAAAATTAATATAGCTAAAACCTTAAGCCATTTTCTTGGCTTTTTTTGTTTTTCTGGAAAGTCTTGGTCTTCCTCATACTCGACGTAATCCTTAATAGGCTCCATCGAAAGAGTATCCACAAGAGACCCCTCTTTCTTTTTAGGCTCCTCTTGATCCTTCAAAGACTTGCCGCAATAGTTGCAAAATCTAGCCCCTTCTTGATTTTCCGTCCCACAAAATGGACACTTCATTCCACACACCTCTTCTTAAAAATAAGTCATCCTAGGCTTATTTTACTGGATTGGTTCAAAAAGTGCAAATAAAATATCTCTTCCTTTTATCTTTGAAACTATCTCGGTTTAACAAAAGATCATACCAGCCATCTTCCATCTCCTTCCACTAGCCTCCTCCCTTATAAAGCCATTAAACCATTGCTATTTTAAAAAAAATTTGCTATTCTTATATGCATAAAACAAGTAACAAGGAGCTCCTATGCCTATTTCAAAAATTATTCGATACCAAATCTTTATGTTGGCCATCCAAAGCATTCTCTATTTTACAGCAGAAATTTTCGAAAAAAATCCCCACCAAATTGACCGCCCCCTGGATCAAAAAATTCCTCTTATTCCACTTTTTGTCTTTGTCTATATCCTTTGGTTCCCCTTAATAGCCCTTTTCCCCTTACATTTGTTCCAAGTTTCTCCTGGGCTGTATTTCACCTATCGAACCACCTGGATCATAGAACTTACAGTCAGCATTGCAATCTATTTGATCTATCCAACAACCTTCCAGCGACCAACAAACTTAGACGATTATCCCTGCGGTCAATTTCTAAAACTTATCTATAAATATAGCTATAAAGGCCTCAATTGCATGCCCAGCATGCACTGCTCCATGTCCACCATGGTTCTTTTCTTCACCCTTTTAGCCAGCGGCCTGTCCCTAGGGTGGAAGCTCCTCTATAGCCTTGTTTCCTTGGGAATTATCCTCTCTACCCTCTTTACCAAACAACACGTGATTTTAGACGTCATAACTGGTGTCTTTCTAGGAATTTTTTCTTCCCTTCTAGCCATGGCCATTCTTTAATTATCCAATAAATTTAGGGCATCTGCAAAAGCAAATGCCCTTTTTTAGCGCCCTATTCTCCTATAAACGAATAGACTCACGTCCTTTACCAGCCTATTCCTCTGCCTCCATCCACATTAAAATTCGTTTACACCTTGGACAATACCAGGCTGGCTGGTCCACCAGCGTTGTAGATACTGGAATCCTCTCTTTGCTGAAAAAGCCCTTAATTCCCTTCTTTTTCTTTTCTTCATCCGACGTAAATTCATAGAAAGATCCCCCTCCTTGGTTGATTCCTTCTACACTTCCTGAAACCATTTCTTGACCACAACTCAAACACTTCATCCCTTTATCCCTCCATACTCTAAGATCCTTCTAACCTTCTCTTTAGATTCTATTCATGACAAATCCAGGGATCATGTCGTTCTTTTTTGCTGTTGTTCTTCCAGATAAAAAAACATAAAGATATCCTTTCCCCATCCTTTAGTCTATCCCTTGACTTAAACATTAAGTTTAAACTCTTTATACGATTACCTCTAACTTTATAAGAAAGGCACCTATTTTCCTAGATGCTAAAAATAAACCTTTGGCGCTAAATATTTATAAGCATAATTTTTTCCATTTTCTTATTTTTGTTCTAAATGTTCCAAAAGGCGCTACTGTATTTACATGAATAAATTTGTATACTTCCCAGGTAGCTGTTTTCGTTGCTTCATCTGCCCACCGTCTCTTATGTGGTTGAAACAATTCTTCATCTGTTAATTCATCTATCATAAGATAAATATTTTCTATATTTTGTGATAATTGTTCTTTTAGTTCCTTTAACGATTTATGAGCATAGGTATCTGTAAACCATTGATATAATCCTCCCAGTTGATTCCACTTAAATTTATCTGACGGCGTTTTAACATCTATCCCATTTTTCTCATCTGCTTCCCATTTTAAAAGCAAAGTAGTCCACCCTACTTGATAGGCAAGATTTTCTGCTGGTGTCCTCTCAACTTCCTCTACTCTTTTGTCTTTCAATTCTTCTGGGATATTATCAAATTCTGAAATATATTTTTCAAAAGTTTTCTTTATCTCTTTTTTTAATTCTTCCTTACTTTCATAACTCCTCATAAACTAAAAATCCTCCATATTTGACTTTTTTATTTATACCCAGCTTAAAAAACAATCAACACTCCATCACCATAAACAGATTTACTTGTATTATTTTCACACCTTATAGACCTATCAAGAATCATAGTGCAGCAATTACACCATCAATCTTTTCTATAGAATTTTCCTTATCCATTTTTATATTTTCAGCTGAGTCTATATATCACAACGTCTCAATAAAATCTTTACTTTTAAAATACTTAGACTCTCATGCTTCATTTTTGAGCCAATTTGATTAAAAGTCTACTATAGTACATCTAAAATAACATAAAAAAGTAGAGCAAGGATCCTCACTCTACTTTTTTACGTTGCCGCAAATTTTATCTTTAATATTTTTATTGATTATTTAATTTTTTCTGTTTCTGGATTAATTGTGTAGGGTTTCCATTTATCTGGATCTGCTTTTTGTTTGTAGCGAGCATAAAGCCAGAAACATAAACCTAAAGCAATATAAATTAATAACACGAAGAATCCACCTTTATTCATCTCTGCAAAAGATGCAATAAATACCCACAAAATAAATAAAAGTGCAATTATACTAACCATTTTAGGATGTTTTACCTTATGAGGTCTTTCCCAGTTTGGTTGTATCTTTCTTAACTTAATAAAACTAAGAACCACAGATAAATAAACCGCCCCTGCTGTGACACCATAAATAACATAGATATAGTTAACCCAATTTTCTGGAGCAAACGCCGTAAAATATAGAGCCAACAGCCCAACAACTATGTTGGCATTTGAAGGTTGTCCCGCTTTATTCACCTTTTCAAAAAACAAAGGATACTGACGTTGTCGAGCTCCTGCATAAAGAGCTCGTGCAGCAGAAAGCCAAAAGCCTGATAAAGTTGTTACGCATGTTCCTATACCTAAAATCACTACTAATGTACCTAGCCATGGCATTCCAATTAAAGCTGCAACTCGTGGATCCACAATATCAACTTGTAATATCCAGTCCGTTTTAACAATTCCTCCAACACCTAAAATAGCCATCCCATAAACTAAAAAAGTTAATCCAATCGCTCCGATAAACGCATATTTTACCTTTGACCTTGGGAAATTTGCTTCTTCTGCAAGTTGGGGAACCATATCAAAACCAATAAATTTAAAGATCAACAGTCCTACTGCTAGAAAAAATCCTTTACTACCATTTGGAAAAATTGGCAACATTGTTTGAATAGACCATTGTGAACTAAAAATAAAGATAATATCTGCTATGACGCAAACCGCCAACGTGGACCAAAACAAAATGTTTTGTAGTCTTGCTAAAAATTTAATTTCCATGTTTGTCAAGAAAAACCATAAAATAGTTATCACGACAGCTAAGATTTTTGTTTGTGTAAAAGTAATAGGATAAAAATATCCAATCATACTAGATATCCCATAAGTAACTGTCGGCATAGCCATGATATACAGAAGCAAAAGAGCCCAGTTAGCGGCCCAGCCCACATTCCAGCCAAAAGCATTTGTCGCCCAAACACCTGAACCTCCAGCATATGGCAACATTGCTGTCATCTCTGAATAAATATCCGCTAAGAATAAAACTAAAATCGCACATAACCCTAAAGCGACTAATGATCCTACTCCACTTAGCTCAAACCAGTATTTAATTTCAACCATCCACGCTGCAATCATCCCGCCAGCAGCCATGGCAATTACTTGAGTTAAACTTAATTCTTTCTTTAAAGTGTTATTACCCATCATGTCATCTCCTATCCGTAATTATGTCTAGGAAATTTGTTTACATTCCTTAGATTATAATTCTTTTTTTACCAGATCAATTGCCTCATCTGTACTAACAACATAGGTATAAATAACATTCATAATTTTTAGTTCCCAATTATGCAAGTCAATATCTGCAGCTGCACAAGCATCTTCACAAGTAATGACTTGTAACCCTTCATCAGCTAATCCTCGAATTGTTGAAGCAACACATTGATCTGTTACAATGCCGCCCACTACCACAGTTGTAATCCCCATATTTCGTAGTAAATGTAAATAGTTTGTTCCTGTAGTAACAGAGTCCGTTGTTTTATTTACTACAATTTCATTTTTCCGTGGCTCTAACTCATCCACCATTTGTGCGGCCCAAGAATCTACAGGTAATAAAATTCCATTCCATCCTTCAGATTTCTGAACAGGAGAACGATCTTCCCCATCTTCACGTAAGCAAGCAATGCGTCCAAAACTAACAGGTAAGTTGTTTTCTCTAAAAAAATCTAATAACTTTTTTGAATTTGGTATGGTTTTCTCATGAAGTCTATTAAAGTAAGGTTCCCATTGATCCCAGACACCCGTTTCTTTAAAATGCTTTGCTTCATTTCCTTCCAAACTACAAAACTCATTTTGCAAGTCTATCAATAGGAGCATCGTCTTTTTAGGATCAATCTCATAATCTGGGAATTCATCCATACTGTCATAATAAAAAGATACAAATTTTCTGTCTAACTTCATACATATTCCTCCTAAAATATTAAAACAAATTGACTGCGTAATTTCACTATAACATATCTATAACTTTCAGGCAATTGTTTTCCCTGTTTGTTTAAAGTTTGTTTCTCCTTCACCTCTCTTTTTTCATTTACAATAACGTTGTGAATCAAAATAAAAGGGCAAGATAAGCACAAAATTATAGCCTTACAAACATATTGAATTTAATCTGCCTAGAATTCTAAATCTATAAAGAAAATATAATATCATATACCCTATAAATGCCTTTTCAGTTTAAACTTTCAAATTATTATTTCCTAACTTGAGTACCATTTAACCTTTTTCATTCTCTTTATAGCTTGTAATTAAGCCATTTTAGAAAATTTTTCGATTATTCCCATTCTTCTTTTCCAAACGTACGATACATCTCAAACTATTCAAAATGCTAGATTCTGTTTTTTCTAATATCACTAAATCCACCTAATTGTAGGACGTTTTCAAATTTTTAGTCCCGTCCCAGTACCAGATAAAAATTTATAAGTTTTTAACCCTTTCAGTTTCCCTATCATCAATTTCAAAGGATCCGTCATTTACTTCATCAAGTCTTTTCATAAGTTTCCCAAGCAGATCAAGCATTTTGTATTTATATTTTTTCTCTTGGTCATTGTCAAAATATACAGGTTCATCTCTCCAATCTTATATTCTCCCCACTCAACATTTTGGAATTAAAAAAGTAGACGGAAATTTTTCGCCTACTTTGTTTGCTATTTAAAGTCCTTATAACTGTTTTTTAGTTCTTTAATTTTTTCAAGTCTCTCTAGAGAATTTTCTCCTTTAAATTCTGTAACT